>JBPOFV010000255.1:0-4180 GCA_051252335.1 Marinicella sp.
GATGTGATCTCTGTGGTTGAAAAAATCAGTCCCCAATTAGAAGTGGTTGAGTTAGATGGGGAGCCAGAAAACATGGTATTCGCCTTACCTAAAGAGCTGAGGCTCAACCAAAAATAACCGTTTATCTCTGAATCTCTACCGTCAATCAGATTCTGTATGATTCAGCTTGATTGCTTGACAGCACTCGCCTATTATTTATCCTGATCAAAACCAAACAGAAAGTTAAGTGCGCAAACAACTAAAAAACATGAAAGGTTTTACCATCATTGAATTGATGATTACTCTCTTAATTGGAGCCTTGCTATTGGCATGGGGAATTCCAAATTATAGAGACTTTAAAGTCAGACAGGCAGTGGTGGATACCTCAAACGACATATTAGTCAGCCTAACCCAGGCCAGAGCCGAAGCAGTGCGTTATGGCGTCAATGTGGAAGTGACACCAGATGGATCATGGCAGAATGGATGGACCATTATCGCCAAAGGAGTTGATGGTAATGCTGACATCGATATAGCCATCCATGATGAAGTAAACGATGTTGTTACTTTGAGTGAAACCGGCGGCATTAACGGCACCATTACATTCAATCGAATTGGTGGCGTGAATGGCGGCTTGTCTGGCCAGTTTACAGTTGCATATGCTGGAGTTAGCAACGCAACAAGGTTGATTGATATTTCACCTTCAGGAATCGTAAAGGTACGTAAGCCATGAGAATATTTAAAAAGAAAGAAGAAGGTTTTACACTGATAGAAGTACTGGTGGCTGTATTGATTTTTTCGTTTGGCTTGTTAGGAATTGCTGGCATGATGACCATTTCAGTGAGAAACAATCACAACGGATATTTGCGATCTCAAGCCAACTTTTTGGCAGAGAACATGATGGATAGGATGCGTGCTAACCCAGTTGCCTTATGGGGAGATCTATATAATGGGAACGCTTCGCCTGGTAGCGACACTTGTCCATTAGGTACTGCCTGCGACTATACCGAATTGGCGGCATTTGATCGACAACAATGGGCTCAATCATTGGCTGTTTCATTGCCGAATGGACAAGGCAATGTCAACTGTGTGACTAATGGCGCTTTATCAGGCCTAATTCAAGCTGCAACACCACCATCAATCTGGTTCCCAGCACCACCTTATAACGGCATGTGCACCATCACAGTAACTTGGACTGAGTCAAACAGAGCCGATGAGGCGGATTTACAAACTATGGTATTGGCAGGACAACCCTAATGAAAACACATAAACAAAATATATCTGGCTTTACATTGATTGAATTGATGATTGCGATGGTCATTGGCTTGATCATTTTGCTCGGTTTGGTTTCATTGTTCACCAGCTCAAGCTCATTGAATCGATCTCAATCAGGTTTGGCTTTATTACAAGAAAATGGCCGTTATGCCATAACCAGAATTAAGCAGGACATCGAATTGGCTGGGCGTAAACATTGTGCCACAGTCGCCATGCCGAGTGAATTTACTACCAATTGGGACCAAGGTTACACCATGACTTCATGGCAAGTTGATAATGGTGTGACATTCACCAATGGTTTTCCTACATTAGCTCAAGTTGAAATGGATGGTAATGATGCCAATCAATTACCAGGTGATGGATCGTTAACTGGCAACAGTTATCCATTAGACCCGCGTTATTTTATTCAAGGCTTTGAATGTGATGATTCAACATGCGGCCCAGCTTTAACCACCGTTGGAGCGGATACGCTAACCGCTTTCCCAGCCATGGGTGTAAACGACGGAGATCGTGCGGCCGGTGCTGATATATTGACTGTAAGGTATTTAAAAGGTGGGGCGCGAGTAACAGAGGCTACTTCAGTCGTAAATCCACCCTTAGTCACATCAACCATTACTTTGGCTGATCCGGTACTTACATCTTCCAATCCAGCGTTGGTTGCAGATTGTGGTAACAGTTTGGTTGCCAATGCTTCTTGGTCAGGCAATTCCGTGACTTTATCATCATTTACTCAACCGCCAGTGTTCAATCTTTTGGGAGATACCAGGGCTTATGATATGGTTACTGATTTAAGAAATGTCAGTTATTTTTTGGGAATTGATGAAGACCCATCTGATCCCAGTCGAATGATCAGTTCCTTGTATAGGTCAGAGAATGGCAATACACAGCAAATTGTTGAAGGTGTTGAAAGGTTTGATGTATTTTATTTGGCGCAATTACAAACGGGGCGGGTGGCCAGATTAACCGCTGATCAAGTTCAACAAGTCAGTGACGGTGGTGACTTCAGTACAGTTGGTTGTATCATTCCTCCATCTTCACCCTATCTAGGTGGTAGCGACACATTGGCCAATGGGCCAGGGTGCCTCTGGCGTTCTATTTATGCCATTGAAGTGCATTTATTGTTAAATACAGTTAATAACAGCACGCCTAGTGAAAGCGAACCCTTTGTCTACAGTCCCGATGGGTTAACGCCACAAACTCCAGGTTCAACATTGCCTTCAGGACTGGCACCAGAAAAAATGTATCGCCGTGAGTTTACGGCAATTGTACCAGTCAGGAGCTATACACTATGATGAATTCAAGTATGCAAAAACAACAAGGTGCAGCTTTAGCTGTGGGACTAATCTTGCTAGTCATTATTACATTGATGGGTTATACCGGCATGAAAGGTACAATGCTGCAAGAAAAAATGGCAGCCGGTATTCATAACCGCTCATTAGCCAGTTCGGGTTCAAACTCTGCTTTGCGAGAAGGAGAAACATTCTTGTACAATTTGGTAAGAGATACCAATGGTGTTGGTGTTGAAGGAACCGCTGATGGATCTTTTAGATCATTATATTCATATTTAGCAGATGAAGATGATCCGACTTCAGGAATTAACCCAACTGTGGAAGATTTTCTTAAGCAAAATTGGGTGAATTCCAGCGGTACGGCTCACGGATACGATTTTACAGCCGTACCCTACAATGGTTCTTTGATCAGAAGCCCAGAGTATTTAATTTATGAACTACCGTGGAGCTCAACAAATCGAGGTACACAGGAATTTGCAACAGGAAACGGCTCGGCAGGGGGATCCGGGACCAAACAACAATCCTTTGTGGTTGTAGGTAAAAGTCAAAGTGGTGATGGACTCAGTTATTCAATTGTTCAATCGCTTTATACCGTAGTAACCAGCAGTTCACCAACCAATTAAGAGGTCATTATGAAACATTTATTTAAAATCCCAACAATATTTATTGCCTTATTGGTTTATTTTTCAGGAATGACCAATACACAAGCGTCCTTACTGGATTTACGGCATGAGCCATTATTTTTAGACCAGTCAGTTCCACCAGCCATTGCAGTTACATTAGATGACTCGGGCAGTATGTACTGGAGCTATATGGGGCCTTCAGGCTCAACTGGTACAGACTTCACTGACCCGAATCAGAACGCTTTGTATTTTAACCCCAACATTGTTTATACACCGCCATTAAATGCCGATGGTTCACAAATGCCTGATTCAGACCCTACAGCGGCTTGGGTTGATGGATATGGTGCACAAGGTTTCAATAACATGGGGGCAGCTGATACTGTTAACTTAACCACATCTTATATACCCATCAGACGATTCGTCTACAACAGATGGGACCGGAATGTCAGGATTGGTTTTGTCAGTACCAATTATAAAACCATCAATGACCAAAATGCCCTGTATCAAAATTATCATCCAAACTGGTGGGGTCATCCCGCATACTACAGTGTCAGAAGCAATACCGGTGTTTATAGTCGAGTCACTGTAACGGGTGCTGATTTGAATAATTTCGCTAACTGGTACAGTTATTATAATTCACGTGCCAAATTAGCCAGAGCTGCCATCAGTAGGGCCTTTTCAGGCTTTGGTCCAAATTTTAAAATCGCCTGGCAAGAATTGAATCGAAATACCACATACAGTGCACTTAATCGATTTGAATTTGGCCATAAAAATAATTTTTTCGATTGGCTATTTAAAGCACCTACCAGTGGAGGTACACCTTTGCGTAGCGCATTTAGAAGAGCGGGAGAATTATTTGAATCTGACAGCAGTTACTGGTCTACTGATTTTAATACCTACTTATCCTGTCAGCAAAATTTCCACATTGCGATCTCTGATGGTGGATGGAATGGTGACAGTGGCTACAATTCTGGAACGAATGGTTTTGCTCAAGATGAAACGTCATCAGGTTTACCT
>JBPOFV010000256.1:0-4111 GCA_051252335.1 Marinicella sp.
AATTTATTCATGGCCGAATTGAAAAACAAAAAATATACTTCTGCATATTTATGGACTGCCAATGGATTGCCTGCTGCGGCTTCCCTTTATCACAAGCACGGCTTTCAAATGACCGAAGAAAAAGCATCCACTGCTTTTGGTATACAACTTAGGGAACAAAGGTTTGACCATATCAATGATTCGGTGTGACAATTGATGTTTCATTTCAATTTTTAGATTAAATATGTACCGTAAAAAAATTACCCAACCAACAATCGAAAACCACCATAAGCCATACGATTGGCATCAAACCCAATGTTTGAAGCATCAATCAATTCTGACATTCTGGGATCTGCAGCGACTTTCTCATTGGCAATATCACGCGCCTCACGCGAAGCAAACGTCACCCAACCAAACATGATGACTTCATTGTCTTTAACAGACACCAATTCTAAAAATGATTGTGTACCTTCTAACTCCATATCATCGCCCACATATTCTTTATAATCCAAGGCACCATGCTCTTTCCAAATATCAGCAACTGATTCAACAACTTGCTGATATTTAGCTAAACAATCAAGTGGAATTGGGAGTACGAAACCATCTATATACTGAGTCATCATTTGCTCCTAATGTGTTTTTAGATCATGTGAAACCAATCACAGGGAAGACATGATTGTATTTAGCTTAGCAATTGGTTGCAATTACAACTGTTAAGTAAATGTACTTGAAGGTGAGAAACACGGCTTATTGAACATAAAAACTTAAGTATCATTGACGCGATCAAACTGTTTGTATTTTCCCTATATGTTCCCTATAATAAAACCATGTTAACAGAACGCGAACAAGACACCTTAACTTTTCTTGAGGTTTATTTTCAGGAAAACCACAAAGCCCCTCGATTAGCGGACATAGGTCTGGCGCTCAACATCAAGGCAATGGCACACGTCTCTCGATTACTATCTGCTTTAGAGGACAAAGGGTTTATTAAACGCACCTCAGCCAATCGAGGCATCCTCCTAAATCAACCATTCAGTAAAATTGCACCATCTTCTGATCCTGGACTGCCCTTTATGGGACGCATTGCTGCAGGTTCCGCCATTGAAGCGATCGTCGATGAGGAACACATTGACATCAATGCCATGTTGGCAGGCAATGATCATTTTGTATTGAAAGTGGCAGGTCAATCGATGCAAGACATCGGCATCATGGATCAAGATTGGGTGGTCATTAAATCCACTCAACATGCCAACAACAACGATGTGGTGGCCGTCATGATTAATGGCTGGGAGACCACTTTGAAACGCATTCAATACATCGATGAGAAGACCACAAGACTGATTCCAGAGAACAGTGAAATGGAACCCATTGATTACCACCCTGAACAACTCACCATTCAAGGCGTATTGGTGGGTCAATTCAGGCGTTATTGAACCACACTGCTGATCATATTGAATTAAGGCTTCGGCTTCGCTCAGCCAGCGGATACTGAGCAAAGCCAGTATCAACTGAAAAACTTCATCCTAAGTGCGCGCACTGAGCGGAGCCAATGTTAACTGAGATACTTCACCCTATGTGCACGAACAGAGCGGAACCAATGTTAACTGAGATACTTCACCCTATGTGCGCGATCAATGCGGAGCCAATGTAAAGTAAGAAACTTCATCCTAAGTGAAGCACTGAGCGGAGCCGAAGTGAAGCACTTATTTTAACTTCGTCAGCATCTCATCAGTGGCTGAAACCAATGCATCAGCCATCGCAGGCTCTTTAGATGCATGACCAGCACGATCTACCACAGTAAATTTTGAATCAGGTAATGCTTTGTGCAATAGATAAGCCTTGGCAGGCGGTGTCAGCATATCATAGCGGCCATTAACAATATAAACCGGCATGCCCTGTAATACTGAAAGATTATCAGCGATAGGCCGATCTTCAATAAAACAACCATGGACACAATAATGGGCTTCAAGTAATCCTTGGTGCCAGCTGACATCATCGGTCATTTCTGGCACTTCATTGTCTTGCATGGTGAAACCAGCTTCTTCCCAACGCATCATTTCATAGGAAGCCAGATTACGCTTGGACTCATCACCGCTGGTCATCATTTGGTAATATACTTTCAAAATCTGTTCACGCTGATCTTCAGGCACCAATGAGCGATAGCGATCATAAGCTTCAGGATTAAAACGACTTAAACCTTCTTGCCACAACCATCGATTCTCTTCTGAAGTACCGAAAAACACACCCCGAACAATCAAACCCAAAACCCTATCACGGTGAGTTTGTGAATACACCAAACTCAAGGTCGATCCCCAAGAACCACCAAAAACCACCCACTGCTCGATGTTCAAATGCTCACGTATGGTTTCAATATCCTTCACCAAATGACTGGTGGTGTTGTCGGTGATGTTTCCCAAAGGTCTCGAGCGACCACAACCACGTTGATCAAACAATATGATGTGATATCGTTCCGGATCAAAAAAACAACGGTCATCCAAGCCACAACCCGCACCTGGTCCACCATGCACAAACACCACTGGCAGCCCATTTGGATTACCGCAAGTCTCGACATAAATATCATGGACCTCGTTGACTGATAAATGGAAAGTCTGGTTGGGTTCAATTTCTGGATAGAGTTTTTTAGTCATGTGATTTCGCTGGTTCATGAATGAATCATTATAATTTAAATCATTACCTGTGTCAGTCAACTCTGCCTACTCACTTTTAAAACCTCAGCCAGAACCGCTCCACAGGGTCTCATTTTATTATTCTTGTTCTGTCCACTTTACCTTGTTACTTGGAGAAATTTGTGTTCATTGAGGATAAGCTATTCAGCCAATTTTCCATGGTTAAGCGTGCTTCTTGCATGTTGTTTTCAGTCCGAGCATCGACCAATGTGGATGAACCATGGGTACCGTTCTCAATGACATGAAACGTGGCCCCAGCACCGATGAATAAACTGCGCTGTTCAATCGAAGAAGTCCTTTGCATTTCTGAATCAGGACGAAATACTATGATGGGTTGGGTGACTTGATCTAACCACATTTTTGCCCTACAAGCGCTCATGGGACCGCCTGATGCCGGTGAAAAAGATGCCACGGCAGATACCTTGTGCTTGTTTTCGGCTGCCAATTTAAAAACCAAAGCAGCCGAATAGGAACTACCCCACACAATCACCTTTGCAGCTAAGTTTTGTTTCACCACATAATCCAGAGCTGCTTGAAGGTCAGGACTGACCTCACAATAAGAATACTTAATATCAGGATTAAGCGCTTTCACAGTATTGTTCTCTGATCCGAAACGCGAACCACCTGAACGTAAATCCCAGGCAAGCACACGATAGCCAGATGTATTTAACCACGGAATGATATCAGCATACTCGCCACGCCCATTTGAGCTCGCTTGATGAAACAATAAAATCAATGGCGCTTTATCATCCAGGGTACCGAAATATTGATGGCCATAAACCTTAACTCCATCCAAGGCCAATGTCATGACAGGAACAGCGTGTGATGATTTGGTGTCTCCCGATGTCTCATTCATCGCCACAGCATGGCAACAAAACAACAGTAGCCATAATAAAATCTTCATAATTCCTCTATCGAATAGTAATTGTTGAATTAAACTATCACTACTGTTGATCGAAATATAGTACGTTTCAACTAAAAATCATTATTTCAAACAATAATTTTTGCCAATGATGGTGACTCTGTAGTTGAATAAGTTAACTTGCTCATAGTCCATTTCACTTGACCCTTACCGTGCATCATTGTTTAATACTTTGTCTATGCCTTTAATCATCCTATTCATCCTGATAATCGTATTTGGCCCTAATCTGTGGGTTAAGCATGTGTTACGCAAACACCAAAAACACATTGAATCACTTGATGGGACTGGCAGTGAATTGGCGTTGCATTTAATCGATCGATTTGAACTGGTTGATGTACAAGTGATTAAAGGCAAAAAAGACGAAGATTATTACGACCCACAAAATAAAATCGTCTGTTTAAGTCCTGAAGTACATGATGGAAAATCACTTACTGCTGTAGCTGTCGCGGCACATGAAGTGGGACATGCCATTCAATTTTGTAATGAGGAACCGGTCAGCCAATTACGTGAAAAGTATCTATCC
>JBPOFV010000257.1:0-4106 GCA_051252335.1 Marinicella sp.
GCCGACATAGCTCAGTTGGTAGAGCAACTGACTTGTAATCAGTAGGTCCCGAGTTCGACTCTTGGTGTCGGCACCATTTCAAAGCATTGAAACCAAATGCTTTACCCAGTAATTCCATCAAATCACAATTCTTGAATTTTTTTGTAATTTATAATATTCAAGCCAACCCTGTTAAATAAAACACACAATAACTATTAGTCTATTTTATATATGAGTATTAATAAACATTTCACCCAATTGTTTAACTCAACTTAATAATCAATAAATTGTTATGATGATGCCCTGTGTAGTTAACTGTATTTTTTCCTGATATTTCTGATTTCAATTTCAGAAAGATTCAACGATTCAAGAAACAATTGATGAGCTTGAGGAGAATTTTTTTCGAACTCTAGATGCCACTGATCCATACCTTCATCATCTAAACCTGCATTTCTCAACATGGATACCCAAACTTCTTTCGACATCAAAGTACTTTTATCTAAGCTGGCATTTTCTCTGGTTAACTTGGTCAAGACTTCTTGTTGTTGCTGTAATTTGAGTATTTCAATTTTGATTTGATGTAATCTAATTTCAAACCCTTGAGATAGGTTGTTTTGTTTTTTACTAACTAAGTTGATGATATCTTTCAGTGGAATACCTGCAGATCGATACAACAATATTCTGTCTAGTTTGATGAGGTCTTCCTCAGTATATAGTCGGTAATTTGCTCGAGTTCTTTTTGATGCTTTAAACAAACCAATGTTTTCATAATAAAGCAAAGTGGTTCTGGAAAGCCCCGAGCGCTTAGTTACATCACGCATGGAATAACATTTCATTTGATTCATTCTTTGGTCCATATTTTTTTAAATTATAACGACTTTGTTGTTGACCTGTCTATAACTATACAGTTTAGACTGCGCTCATTGGTCAAGCCCCTTCATCATGTGAAGGCGCTTGAATACTGAATTCATACAACAGGAGACAATCATTATGTCCGTTACAAAATTTAAATCAAAAAGACGTTTTTTATCTTCAGAACTATCCATAAAGGCCGACATTGCTGAAGTTTTTCCACTCATGTGTCCAGTTATGGAGCACGAGTGGTTGGAAGATTGGGAGTGTGAAATGATCCATTCCACTTCAGGTGTTGCTGAATTGGGATGTGTATTTACAACTTACAATGAAGATGATGGTGGCAAAGACATCTGGGTCATCAGTCAATTTGAAGTTTTTAAAAAAATTGCATTTATCCGAGTTAATCAATGGAGAAGCATCCACTATACCTTGGATTTTACCTTTGAGAACAACAAGGTTTCTATCATCTGGATACAAGAAATCACTTCCTTAAACAAAGAGGGAAATCGATTGTTGGCTTCGATCAAACAGGAACAGTTCACCCAACAAATTAAAGACATCAACACAGCCCTTAAACATTATTTAAAACGGGGTAGTTGTCTGCGACTTGCAAGTTAGTAAGTCATGTAATCAAAACTTAATTCTCAGCCCGCTTAAACTTTATGCAAATGACTGGTGTGTGAGGCTGTAGAAAATACAGGAGAAACTTATGTTAAATCAAATTAAAAGTTCAAACCAAGAAAAAACCAATCAGAGTGTTCACTTGGATCGCAACTCAATATTTTTTATCTCTTTAATTTCAATGTTAATGAGCTTGAGTCTATTCAACAGCGCGACAGCGTCAACAGTAGGACCTGGCAGTGATTGTGATTTCAATGATTTGTACAGTGCCATCAATGCAGTGCCTACAAATGGCAGTGAAATCATTCAAATCATTGGTAATGACATTGATGATTATGTGGTTACAGGAAACTTCAACATCATCAGTAAAAACATTCAATTACATGGTGGAATGATTGATTGTGGTATTGGGAATCAGAACATCAATGACAAAACGATCATCAAAAGATCTTTGACCACAAAGCCTGTATTAGGGGTTTATGCCAACTCAAATGTGACTTTGTATAACATCATCATCGAAGATGGTAGTAATGACAATGGCGGTGGCGTGGCTATTCACAGTGGCTCACACGTCACACTAAATAACAGTGTTATTCAAAACAATATGGCAACGATCAACGGAGGTGGTGTTTATGTCGATGAGGCTAAATTGACTATTACGGCCAATTCTGTAATAGCCAACAACAATACAGAAGAAGATGGTGGTGGAGTGTATTGTCAGAACAGTGAGATCAGATTTGTGGATGGACTAATTAACGGTAATACAACGCTCCAAGACGATGGCGGAGGAATGTACCTAAATAACTGCCAGTTATCAGGAACCAGTGGAAACTCAAGAGTGATTTCCAACAACATCAGTGAACATACTGGTGGTGGTATATATGCAGAGAATAACAGTGTTATAAACCTTGGTGATTCAGCTTCCGAAACTCTCATTGAGGGCAACAAAGTGAGATCCAACTACGCAGTTGGTGGTGGTATGTACATTAAAGAGTCAATTGTAAATTTAACCAATGCCCACGTTGCTCATAACACTGCACATCGAGGTGGTGGTATTTTTGCAACTTTAAATTCTCAAGTTTTTGTGGAGCAAACACCTGATAATTGTGTGTCTTCAACAGATTATTTTGGCTGTACATCGTTTGAAAACAACACCGCTAAAGGGTATTCTTATGGTGACGTAATTGCTTGCCTTCTTAGTGGCGGCTATGGAGGCGCTTTTTTCATCAGTGAATCTAGTTTGTGGACGAATGGACTGATCATTAAAAATAACAGGTCTACTCGTCCAGACTGTGTAGGTGGTTCCGTAGATAATAATGCCCGTGGTCCTGTTGTTTATGCCAAAGACGCTGATGTTACATTTATTAATGCCTTGATTTATGAAAACGGTGGTGAAAGAGCCAGAGACGTGTTTTTGATTGAAGACAGTCACTTAATGATGGTTGGTTCTACGGTTGCTAATAACAGGGTTAATGTTGAAGCAACCATCCGAGCAAATGGTGTTAATCCAAACGTTGAAATTTGGTCTTCATTATTTGATGAAGACTTAACTGATGTTTTCGATCACAGTGGAGGGGCGGATTCTCAGTTAAACATTCATTGTGTACAAACCAATAACGCTTCAGATTTTACCAATGGTGGTGTTGGTACTTCAAATATCGAACATTTAACTGAAGGAAACTCAAGATTCATTAATGCTTCAGGTAGGAATTATCGTTTAAGAAGTGATTCAGACGCTTTAGATAAATGCACATTAGAAACAATGTCAGAAAACGGCTTAGAAGCACTTTATAACTTTGATCTAACAGGTGGTGGTCGGCCGATTATTGCCACCAATGCTCTGAGTCCTATTGATTTGGGTGCATTTGAATATGGGGCAGATATTGGCGCTTTGCCACAACATGCAGATTTGAAAGTAGAATTTTCAGGCCCGTCATTACTCACCACAACAAACAGCATTGATTATTCAGTATCAGCCAGGAATTTTAGCGGAGTTACTGCACAGCAAGTTAGGGTCGAAATTTTATTGGATGATTTAATTGATGCAGACAGTGTGATATTCAGCCCTGAAATTGTGGGCATGTGGACTTGCGGTCGAAATAACAACCTATTGACTTGTTATTACAATGAACACTTGGAGTCACAAAGAACAACATCTTCGTTGTTGATTGAATTGGCTCCTGTCATACAAAACGGAATTATCACTACTTTGGCTTCAGTTGATGATGTGGTGTCATTGGATCCCAACTATACAAACAACACCGCTGTTGTTGATACGCTCATACAAACTGATTCTGAAGACATGATTTTCAGCAATGGGTTTGAGTAACTTGAAACAGAAAACAAAACATTAATTTATTGAGGAAAAAATCATGACAAATATAATTAAATACTTAATCAACTGCCAAGACGGCGAAAACAACTTAGAACATGCAACTGTCAAATTCATATTGGCAACAACAGCTTCTAAAACTCATGAAACAGCCATGTTCATAACTTCTGATGCGACAGATATGTTGGTCAAAGGCAAAGCCGATGGATTGGTGTCAGAAGGCTTGGAACCCATTGCAGATTTAATGGCTCAATACCTCGGAAACGGAGGTAAAATTTGGGTGTGTCCAGTTTGTGTTTTGAACAAGGGACTTGAGCCC
>JBPOFV010000258.1:0-4082 GCA_051252335.1 Marinicella sp.
TAGTATGGATTTTCACCGGAGTCATGATCAGTGGCGTCCAATACCTGGCTGATTTCTGGAAAAGCGGTGGTTATTTGAGTTTGCATGCCTTGTGACAAGGTTTGTTTGGCCATTCCACATCCCTGACACCCTCCTCCAAATTGAATGTAAGCATTGTCCTCTTCGATGGCCGTTAATGTGGCACGTCCACCATGAGAAGCCAACATGGGGTTTATTGTTGAATCTATGAAATACGACAATCGATCAAACAAAGGCGCATCCTCATCTGGAGACTGACCTTTAAGCATGGGTGCTTTGATATTCAATTGGCCACTGGCACCTTGGATTTCATAATCAATTTCAGCATCGACAAAATAATCTCTGTCTGCTTTGGCCAAATACATATTAAATGGACCTAAATCCTGTACGTCAAAGCTGTCATCAATTTCATCGGACTCACAAAAGCCCAAATGACAATCAGCTGAAGGCGTGCCGGCGTTGGCCACATCTACTTTTAAATGTAGGTTCTCGATGTCTTGTTCATTGATAACACCAGCCAAAAACTCAATGGCTGATTCTGTGACTTTAATCATTTAATTTTCTCATATAAAAAGGGTAAGGATTCATCCAAGCGATAATCTATGCCTGAATGAGTACCATTAAACTCTGTGTAAGTGTGTTCAACTTGCGCTTTTTCAAGCTTTTTCGCTAATTGTCGCATGCCATAATGAATAAAATATTGATCACGAAAACCACAATCCATATAAAGGCCATTTAATTGTTGAAGTGCATCCACAGCACCTTCAACTCTATTGACCGGATCATGGGCCAACCAACGTTGCCAACGCGCCTTGTCAAGCTCACAGGTTTCAAGGTCAAAAGGCAACACCATCTCAGTGTCATACGTGGCGGCCATACACAAGTGCATCATGGCCAAGATATGTGAACCCATTACTTTTTTGGCTTTCCAAAAGCGCTTGATGAATTTCTCAACATCTCCATTAAATTGGGTCAAAATATCAGCCACCGCTGGAAAATCACGTTGATACAACAAATCAAACCCTGCATCTCCGGAATGGTTGGCAATGGCACCCCACTGGCCTGGAAAATCCATGGCAAATCGAATCGCCGCAAAACCTCCAGATGATTTACCCAAAACCGCTCTGTGATCAGCGCCTGGCTTAACAGCAAAAGTTTGTTCAACTAAAGGGATCAATTCATCATGAATGTGACTGGCATAAGGCCCCATCGCCGGAGAGTCCAGGTATTGATTCCCGCCTAAACGGGTGAAACAATCTGGAAACACCACAATGGCTGGACCCATGTGCCCAGCAGCGATTAATCGGTTCAAGCGTTCGGGTATATTTTCGCCAAAAGCTCGCCATTCAACCACACCTTGACCACTGTTGGTGTAGGCAGCTAAGTAATACATCACTGGATATTTTTTTTCAGCATCATAATCAGGTGGTAAATACACCGGCATTTGACGTACATGCGGATCACCCAAAGGATTATCCCTGAGCAGTTCAGATTCAATCCTTAGGGTTTTAATGCAGCCCTGTGGCAAATCTGTTTTTTGATTATAAATAGACATATAGTCTTAGGGTAATTAAAAGCTTGTTATTTTAGCTGATCGAAAGCTTAAGGGACATCGTTATCTAAAGCATATCAGAAACAGTCGAATCAATTTATTGATTCATGAATACAGGTATAAATACAAGCTACTTAACAATTAAGTTGATTCAAATGGCCTGAATTGATACGCTTGCTTTGTTAAATCCCACTGAGTAAATTGAGCAACAGCAGATCACAACAAAAAGAACGAACCAGGCGTGCCATCATTGATGCGGCGATTGGCCAATTGGGTGAGAGTAAAAGTTTTGCCAGCTTGAGTTTACGCGAAGTGGCGCGAGAGGCAGGAATTGCGCCCACTTCATTTTATCGACATTTTAAAGACATGGAAGAATTGGGTTTGACCCTCGTTGATGAATCAGGGTTAACGTTGCGACAAGTCATGCGCAAAGGCAGACAGCGTTTAAAAAAATCAGGCAGTGTCATCGCAACCTCAGTGAAAACCTTTATGGAGTTCACTCAGGCCAATCCAAATATATTTCGTATTTTGTTTCATGAACGTTCTGGAACCACACGTGCTTTACGAGACGCTGTGGCCATGGAAATCAAATATTTTGTGGTCGAATTAACGGATTACATTCAAAATGTTGGCTTTGACCAAGAGTCAGCCTATGCCCAAGCTGAGGCCATGGTGGCAGTCATATTCAACGCCGGTGCCGAATCCATTGCTGCCAAACCCAAGCAAAGAAAGGAACTTGAACGCCGGGCCATACTACAACTCAGGTTCATTGCCACCGGTGCGATGAACATGAAAAATCAATAGCATCAATCACCATAAGCTGAAAATTTAGCTTGCAACTGCTCTCTATAATTTGATGGCTTGATTCGCTTTATTTAGCATATTGCTTCTATGGAATTGATGAATTAACCAAATGTTAAACGTCATTATCAGGAACTACATTGAACTGACCAATAAGTTTCAAGCAACAACCTACTGCCTGCAAAAATTCGGCCATTAAATTCATCCTCGGCTTGGACTTGACCCACTCCAGCAGGCGTGCCTGTCATCACAACATCACCATCTTCTAAGGTCATAAATGAAGTTATCTCTTTAATTAAATCATGAGGTTGATACAACATCATTGAACAGCCACCCTTTTGTTTTAATTGTCCATTGATATAAAGTTCCAAATGCAATGTCTCTATGGCACCATCCACCGGTACAAATTCACTGAACACGGCCGATCGATCAAACGCTTTGGCGCGCTCCCATGGCAAGCCGTTGTTTTTTAATGTATTTTGGAGTTTTCTTTTGGTTAAGTCCAAACCAAATCCCACCCCTACCAATTCACCTTGATCCACCAAAAAAGCCAGTTCAGACTCATAATGAATTTCATCTTTACCAGCAAGAACCAATTCAGATGTAATGGCAGAATTGGGTTTCACAAAGATTACGGGTTCTGCAGGCACCGCATTATTGAGTTCTTTGATGTGCTCAACATAATTACGCCCAACACAAACAACTTTAGAAGGTTTGACAGACTGATTCTTAAAATATACAGCGTTTCTCATAAACTTAACTTGATTTTTTATTCTTCAGCAATGGTTTCAAAAAAGCTGCCTTTATTCCATTTAGGCCGATCTTTTGCATTGGCTATTTCCATGGCAATGGCTCGATTGATCTTGACGAATGTAGCTGCCACATCATAATTTATGGGCAAGTCTAGCTGATCACTGGGTTTGTGATAATGGTGGGTTCTGAATTCAAGACTGGATAGCTCATGTTCCTCAAAGACCATTCCTGCATTATCTGCTGTAACCAGATAAACCGCAGGTATGCCTTTCTTTACAAAGCTGTATTGATCACTTCTGACAAAAATATTTTGCTCAGGCATGGGGTCTGGAATGAGTTTCATACCATTGTTTTCTGCTGCCACAGAAATCACATCCCACAATGTACTGTGTTGTGCGCCAAAACCGATTAATTGATCAAAAACATTGGTCAATATAGGCATGTCTAAATTTACATTCGCCACTATACTCTCAATGGGGACTGTAGGATTGTTGGCAAAATAATCTGAACCCAACAATCCTTTTTCTTCTCCAGTGACCATCACAAACAGCATAGATCTTTGAGGCTTTTCAGCCGCTTGTGTGATTTGGTGTGCCATCTCTAACAAGGTAGAAACTCCCGCTGCATTGTCCATGGCTCCGTTGTTAATTTTATCGCCTAATTCAATACTTTCGGTAACACCTATGTGATCCGTGTGCGCACTCAATAAAACATATTCGTTTTTTAACTCAGGATTTGAACCCTCAAGAATACCCACCACATTGGGACTGGTTATAGTGGAATGCTCAGACAGGTAACTGATATTTGCTGTCATGCCCATTGCCTGACTTTGTGGTTTTTCACCTCTGGCAATCTGCTCAAATATGCGTTCTAAATCCATACCAGCAAGTGCAAACATCTTTATACCTGGTTCAACACCAACAGCTGCTGAGGCCAAAATCTCAGAATAGCCATTTTG
>JBPOFV010000259.1:0-4082 GCA_051252335.1 Marinicella sp.
ATACATGGTTCCATCAGATTTTCGGATCGTACCAGGTGGTAGTAAATAATTGCTGTGATATTCTTTGTATTGAACATTCAATTGATTCAATATTTTTTTTACCGAACGGTCTCTATTTACTTCATTAATCCAATAACTGGCATTTAAATAAACACGGTCGAATTTATATTGTGAATGTAGTTGTTCGAATACATCAGCTACATCGGCAAAATATGGAACCTCACAAACCACACTACCTACTCCAATGTTTTTAAGTCTGTTAATTAAATCATTGATGTGCGCTTTTATTAATTCAAGTTTTGCTGGTGCTTCTCCATGCTTCAAGTGCTGACCGGGAGTGATGATAAATAATGCCAAAGTATGGTTGTTATTTGATAATGCATGAAACAAGGCTGGATTATCTGCTAATCGCAGGTCATTCCTGAACCACATTAAATTCATGCAACACCTCTGGCAATAAGAATGCAAATCATTAAGATTTAACTTGAAATATCATATGATGATACTATATCAAGTGTTCATCAATATTATGTGAAAATTAATGACCCAAGTAGCCGCCACTTTCATCAAAAACTTTTTTAAGATGGAATCCTCAGCAGGTATCCTGTTGTTTTTTTCAGCTGTGTTGGCACTGATCATAGCAAACTCCCCACTTTCCAGTTATTACGATTTATTGTTAGATACGACTGTAGCGGTTCAAGTTGGCGCATTGAGTGTTGCTAAACCATTATTACTTTGGATCAATGACGGTTTGATGGCAGTGTTTTTCTTTTTGGTAGGCTTGGAATTAAAAAGAGAACTTATAGAAGGTGAATTAGCTGACAAGAAAAATATCATATTACCAGGAATTGGTGCTATTGGCGGTATGCTGTTTCCGGCATTGGTATTTTTTTGGTTCAATAAAGATGACCCAATGGCTCTTCAAGGTTGGGCAATTCCGGCTGCGACTGACATTGCTTTTGCCCTTGGGGTTCTCAAATTGTTGGGGCCTAAAGTTCCGACCAGCTTGAAAATATTTTTAACTTCATTGGCAATTTTTGATGACATTGGTGCCATTCTGGTCATTGCATTCTTCTACACATCACAAATATCGATGACTGCTCTGATTGTGGTGGCATTTTGTATACCATTGTTATGGATAATTAATAAGAAAGGCATTGAAGCTACCAGCACCTATATTTTAATCGGGATAGTTATGTGGGTTGCTATGCTTAAATCTGGAGTTCATGCAACATTGACGGGTGTCATATTAGCTATGTTCATTCCAATCAAATCTAAAGTGAACCCTGAACATTCACCACTTAAAGAATTAGAACATAATTTACATTCAGCAGTGGCTTACATTATTTTACCTATTTTTGCTTTTGCAAATTCAGGTATCAATTTATCTGGAGTTGGCTTAGAGCAATTGATGCACCCTGTTCCATTAGGAATTACCCTGGGTCTGGTGGTGGGCAAACAAGTTGGCATATTCAGCTTATGTTGGCTAGCCATAAAACTCAAATGGGCTGACTTACCTGAGAAAAGTAACTGGATCTCATTATATGGTATTTCTGCATTATGTGGCATTGGCTTCACCATGAGTTTATTTATAGGATCATTGGCCTACGAAGAAACCCAATTCAACATCATATTTGATGAACGTCTTGGCATTATTGTCGGTTCTGTTATTTCTGCCCTGATTGGATTTTTTGTACTGAAAACACAGTATGGTAAAAAAAATAGGTCTGCAACCATCGAAGCGTCAAGTTAAATTAAGCTCAGTTAATTTCATTCATAAATATAAATTGATCTGGAATTGAAATACTGACTTTATCCTGCATTCAATGAGTCATAATTTAAAACCTTTGATAATTAACCTGAAAAGATTTATCATAAAAAGGTAATTTAAAGTCACGTGAATATGCTCATAAATCGTTTGTTTTAGAGGGCATAGGAATGATGTGATCAGTGTGAGTTCAACAGATGATTTTCTTTGCGAATAATCTATGCTTTGTTTTTCTCATTTCAGTTTAATTAATGAATTAGGAGTAACATGACTCAAGATAGACCTTGGCTAAAAGAATACCGCGCAGATGTCCCAGCTGAAGTAGGTGAATTACCCTTCGAATCTGTGGCAGAAATGATGATTGATTCATGTAATAAATTCCAAAATAATGAGGCTTATGTCAACTTTGGCAAAGCCATTACATACCAAGAATTAGACCAATACAGCCAACACCTGGCTGCATATTTACAAGCAAACTTTGAAACAGGTGATTCAATAGGCATCATGATGCCCAATGTGTTGCAATATCCAATTGCAGTCATGGGAATTTTACGTGCAGGTATGGTTGTGACAAATGTGAATCCACTGTATACGCCCAGAGAGCTCAAGCATCAATTGAATGATGCCAGTGCAAAAGCGATCATAGTTATTGAAAATACTGCTTGTACTCTGGCCCAAGTCGTCAGTGAAACAGGCGTTAAAAAGGTTATTACTGCCACCATCGGTGAAATGATTGGTGGCCTCAAAGGTAAGATCATGGATTTTACGATTAAACGGGTAAAAAAAATGGTGCCACCATTTAGTCTGCCTGGATCTATCAGTTTCAAATCTGCATTAAAGGCTGGAAAATCATTAACCTATACGCCAGTCAAGCGATCATTAGATGATATCGCATTTCTTCAATATACTGGTGGAACAACAGGTGTATCAAAGGGAGCCATGTTAACCAACAAGAACATGGTTTCAAATGTGACTCAAACGCGCTTGTGGATTTCCAGTGAAATTAATGAAGGTCAGGAAATAGTCATAACCGCTTTACCGCTGTATCATATTTTTGCATTAACAGCCAATTGTCTGACATTTTGTCAATATGGGGCTAAAAACATCCTCATTACTAATCCAAGAGACATGCCAGGTTTCGTAAAAGAACTGTCACAACATAAATTTACAGTACTTACGGGTGTGAATACTTTATTCAATGGCTTGTTAAATACACCTGGTTTTGCTGAGTTGGACTTTTCTCAATTTAGACTGTCACTTGGTGGCGGAATGGCTGTACAAAAAGGTACCGCCACACAATGGAAGAAAGTAACGGGTGTTACCTTGGCTGAAGCCTATGGCTTAACTGAGACTTCACCTGCAGCCTGTATGAACAAAGTACCCATGGAAGACTACAATGGCACCATTGGCTTACCCATTCCATCAACCATTTGTCAAATTCAAGATGATGATGGTAACCCATTACCAGTTGGCGAATCAGGAGAGTTATGTATCAAAGGTCCACAAGTTATGCTCGGCTACCTAAACAGACCTGAAGAAACAGCAAAAACCATAGTGGATGGCTGGTTAAAAACTGGCGATGTCGCGGTTATGGATGAAAAGGGATATTTCAAAATTGTAGATCGCAAAAAGAACATGATATTGGTTTCAGGATTCAATGTGTTTCCAAACGAAATTGAAGACGCAGCGTGTTTGCATGAAAATATTGTTGAGTGTGCAGCCATCGGCATTGAAGATGAAAAATCAGGAGAAATAGTCAAGCTTTTCGTGGTCAGCAACTCTCCAGATTTATCAGAATCTGATGTGATCGCACACTGTAGAGAAAATTTAACTGGCTACAAAGTACCCAGACTGGTTGAGTTTAAAGATGAATTGCCTAAATCAAATGTAGGTAAAATTCTGCATAAAGACCTCAGAGAACAAAAATCATGATTTGATTTTTTCATTGAGGGTGCAAAATATCTATAACAGATTCGCAGCACCCTCATTCTTTTCAGTTTATAATACCTCCAATTTTTCACAACTGCCTATCATGAATTGTGAATGGCACATAATTTAGATAACAACATGAAAGCACTGGTAAAAAAACATCCCAAGACTGGCATATGGATGGAAGATGTTGCGATGCCCGAAATGGGACATAATGATGTATTAATTAAAGTTGAAAAAACTGCTATTTGCGGTACAGACTTACACATCTATAAATGGGATGAGTGGTCAGCTAAAGTTATCAAACCCCCTTTGGTTATTGGCCATGAGTTTGTTGGACATATCGTTGAGATGGGCAGTGAAGTTAAGGGTTATGAAGTAGGAC
>JBPOFV010000260.1:0-4072 GCA_051252335.1 Marinicella sp.
GTGTAAGCCTTAGCCATTGAATAATCAATGTCAGCACGCAACGTATGTAAAGGCACTTGACCTTCTCGATACCACTCGGTACGAGCAATCTCTGCACCATTCAAACGACCAGCGACAGCGACTCGAATACCTAAGGCACCTAATCTCATGGCACTTGATACAGCACGTTTCATAGCACGTCTGAACATGATTCTACGTTCAAGTTGTGAAGCAATTCCTTCAGCAACTAATCGCGCATCTAACTCAGGCTTTCTGATTTCATTGACATTGACGTGTGTAGGCAATCCCATCATTTTAGATAGGGTGTTTTTCAAATGTTCGATGTCTTCACCTTTTTTACCAATCACGATACCAGGTCTGGCCGTGTGGATGGTGATGCGAGCATTTTTTGCCGGTCTTTCAATTTCAATCTTACTGATTGATGCATGTTTCAATTTTTCATACAAATAGTCTCTGACTTTAATGTCTTTAACTAGTTGATCTGCAAATTGACCTTTCTCTGCGTACCACTTGGAATTGTGTTGTTTAGAAATTCCTAATCTGATACCTATTGGATGTACTTTTTGACCCATAATCTTGCCTTTACGATGCTTCAGCCACTTTTACAGTGATGTGGCTGGTTCTTTTTAAAATACGTGTACCTCTACCTTTGGCTCTGGCGCGACCTCTTTTCAAAGTCGGACCTTCATCAACATAGATTGAACTGACGAATAACTCATCAACATCCATTCCATTGTTGTGCTCGGCATTGGCTACGGCTGACATCAACGCTTTCTTAACGATATGCGCGGCTTTCTTTGGGCTGAAAGTTAACAACTGTTCAGCTTGCTCAACATTCATGCCTCTGATTTGATTAGCAACTAATCTGACTTTTTGGGCTGAAATATTGGCTCTTTTTAATTTCGCTATAATTTCCATCATTATCTCCCCTTCGCTTTCTTATCAGCTATGTGAGATCTGAAAGTACGGGTAGGTGAAAATTCACCCAACTTGTGTCCGACCATTTCTTCAGAAACTAAAACTGGAATATGTTGTTTACCATTGTGAACGGCCAACGTTAATCCAACCATATCAGGAAGAATCATAGATCTTCTTGACCATGTTTTGATCGGTCGTTTGCTGTTCTCTTTAACGGCCTTGTCAACTTGCTTCATCAAACTGATGTCTACAAAGGGGCCTTTTTTAAGTGATCTTGGCATAAATAACTACCTTATTTCTTATCTCTGCGACGAACAATGAACTTATCAGTACGTTTGTTCTTACGCGTTTTATGTCCTTTAGTAGGCATACCCCATGGAGACACGGGATGACGACCACCAGAGGTCCTTCCTTCACCACCGCCATGCGGATGGTCAACTGGATTCATAGCAACACCTCGAACGGTAGGTCTAACACCTCTCCAACGAGTGGCACCGGCTTTACCGATTTTCTCAAGGTTATGCTCACTTTTTGATACCGTACCTAATGTCGCACGACATTTGGCTGGTATTTTTCTCATTTCACCTGAACGCAAGCGTAAAGTGGCGTAAACACCTTCTTTAGCAACTAAACGTGCAGATGTACCCGCTGCGCGAGCAATTTGTCCACCTTTACCGGGCTTCATTTCCACATTATGAACAACCGTACCAACTGGAATGTTTTCCAATGGTAAAGAGTTACCCACTTTAATAGCGACTGAAGTACCAGATACGATTTCCATACCTGCTTCCAAATCTTTAGGCGCTATGATGTAGCGTTTTTCACCATCGGTATAATGTAACAAAGCAATGTATGCACTTCTGTTCGGATCGTATTCAATACGTTCTACAGTTGCTGTGATGTCATCTTTGTTGCGTTTAAAATCGATGATTCTGTATTTTTGTTTATGTCCACCACCTCTGTGACGAGTGGTGATTCGACCATAATTATTTCTACCGCCAGTTTTAGATTTCTTTTCAGTTAAGCTGGCTTCAGGTCTGCCTTTGTAAAGACCAGTTCTTTTAACTGTGACTTTACCTCGATTACCTGGAGAAGTTGGTTTATGTACGATTAATGCCATGATAGTTCTCCTTATTACTCAGCTTTTGTTCCGAAATCAATCATCTGATCAGCTTGGATGCGTACGTATGCTTTTTTCCAATCTGGTCTTTTGCCTGGTTTCATTTTAAAACTTTTGGTTTTACCTTTCACATTCATAACAGATACATTCTCAACAGTTACTTTGAATAATTTCTCAACAGCTGTTTTGATTTCTGCTTTATTGGCCGACTTAGCCACTTTGAACACGTATTGATTTGCCAACTCGCCCACTCTGTTTGATTTCTCAGAAATCACAGGGGCTAAAATAGTTGTGTATAAATTATTTAAACTCATGCCAACCACTCCTCAACTTGTTTCACTGCATCAACAGTCATCACCACTTTATCTGCATAAACCAATGAAACAGGGTCTAAACCCAATGCATTGGTTACAAATACATACGGCAAATTATTAGTTGAGCGTATTAAATTATCTGATGGCTCAGCAGCAACTAAACAGCCAGTGCTAACACCATGCTTCTTCAACATGTCGATGGCTTCTTTGGTTTTACCATTCTTGGTATCCAAATCAGCAACCACTACCAAACGTTCTGTGCGCGCCAATTCCGAAAGAATTGTTTTCATCGCAGCACGATACATTTTGGTATTTACTTTCTTGGTAAAGTCTCTTGGTTGTGCAGCAAATGTTCTGCCTCCACCTACCCAAATAGGGCTTCTTGAAGTTCCTGCTCTGGCACGACCAGTTCCTTTCTGTTTCCAAGGCTTGGCACCGCCACCGCTGACTGCAGAGCGATTCTTTTGTGCTTTTGTTCCAGCACGGCCCGTTGCCATGTATGAAGTTACCACTTGGTGAACCAAGGCTTCAGAATAATCTCTGTCAAAAACAGCTTCTGAAACTTCAACTTTTTGTTTTTTACCTGATACTGTTAATTCCACAATATTTCTCCGCTATCTGCTTAAACCAAAGGCCTAACAACAACTGTACCGGTTTTTGCACCAGGTACTGCACCTTTGATCAACAGCAAACTGTTCTCTTGATCAACCCTAACCACTTCCAAGTTTTTGGTAGTAACTCGTTCAGCACCCATATGGCCTGACATTTTCTTACCTTTGAATACACGACCTGGCGTTTGACATTGTCCAATAGAACCTGGGGCTCTATGTGACAGTGAGTTACCATGCGTTGCATCTTGCATTTGAAAGTTATGACGTTTAATTACACCTTGAAAGCCTTTACCTTTAGATGTGCCTGTAACACGAACTTTTTGTCCGTCTTCAAACATGGTAATTTCAAGTGTATCGCCAGCGTTGAACTCTTGGTCAGTTCTGAACTCACGTGTAATTGAACCGGCTTCTACGCCTGCTTTTTTATAATGACCAGCTGCTGGCGCATTGACTTTAGAAGCCTTACGAGCACCCGTGGTGATTTGAACAGCATTGTAACCATCTGTATCGGTTGTTTTGACTTGAGCCACGATATTTGGCTCAACGTTGATAACAGTGACTGGTACTGACTCGCCTTTATCGTTGAAAACGCGTGTCATGCCTACTTTTTTTCCAATAATACCTAATGACATTTTCAACTCCTTAATTCAATTGAATTTGAACATCGACACCAGCAGATAAGTCCAGTTTCATCAATGCGTCAACTGTTTTATCATTTGGATCTACAATATCTACCAATCTTTTATGAGTACGAATCTCATATTGATCCCGTGCGTCCTTGTTTACATGCGGAGAAATCAATACAGTGAAACGTTCCTTTTTAGTTGGTAAAGGAATCGGACCGCGCACTTGTGCACCCGTTCTTTTCGCCGTATCTACGATTCTTCCTGCAGATTGATCAATCAATTTATGATCAAACGCCTTAAGTCTTATTCTGATTTTTTGACCAGCCATGTTAATTTGCCTCTAAGTTAAAAGCAGTGACTTTTCGTCACTGCCCATCTCTATTTAACTAATAAATTTAATTATTCAATAATTTTTGCTACTACACCCGCACCTACTGTACGGCCACCTTCACGAATGGCGAAGCGTAAACCTTCATCCATTGC
>JBPOFV010000261.1:0-4056 GCA_051252335.1 Marinicella sp.
CTGGGGGTAATTTCATGCAATATGTCCTGCGCCGACTCAACCAGTTGAGCACCTTGTTTGATCAGTAGGTGACAACCTTTGGCCAATGGGTTGTGAATGCTGCCGGGGATTGCCATCACGGGTCTGTTGTTCTCCATGGAGAGTCTGGCAGTGATTAAGGTGCCACTTTTTTGGGCGGCCTCGACCACCAATGTACCTAGTGAAAGTCCTGCAATGATGCGATTTCTTCGTGGAAAATTATGGGCATGAGGCGGCGTGTTCAACGGCAGCTCAGTAATGACAGCACCTTGTTCAGCAATGATTTTAGCCAGGGCCTGGTTTTGTTTTGGGTAAATGCTATTGATCCCTGTGCCCATAACTGCGATGGTTTGCCCTTGCGCATCTATAGCACCTTGATGAGATTGACTGTCAACGCCAGCAGCTAAACCACTGGTGATGACCAGACCACGTTTAGCTAAATCGAAGCAAAATGAATGGGCATTGTTTAAGCCGCCTTGACTGGCGTGTCGCGAACCTACTACCGCTAACTGAGGTAACAGCAGTGTGTTTGGGTTGCCTTTAATGAACAGCAGAACAGGGGGATCACTGATTTGTTTTAATTGTGGAGGATATATAGGGTCGTCTAAAGTTAATACCTGATTACCAGGCTTCTCTAGCCAGGTTAATTCATCCCTGATGTCATCATTTGAAGCCTTGGACAAGTAATGAATGGCTTGTTTTGGTATGTTGTATTCAGATGGAAATTTGGTTTGTATCAACACCGAATTGGCATCACCATAATGAGCCAATAATTGGGTTGTTTTAACATAGCCCAGGCCTGGTGCTTTGAGTAAGTGCAGCCAAGAGGTGACGGTATTCTGGCTTTGCATAAATGTGACTTCCTTTTTATGTTGGTTTTAATTTTAAGACCGCAGTGCAGACTCCATCTGCTCTTTATTAAATCACAGAAACAGAAAAGGCCCATGAGGCCTTTTCTGTTTTGTTTACTGTTAAGGGCGTTTTACATAATCATACAATTTAACTGGACGATTACCTTCAGTAATGATGGCGTAACTGATGTTGTCGAATGTTTTAAACACCATAATATAGCCAGCAAGTTCCATCGGTAAAGTCACTTTGGCTTTTGATGGTTTGAACAGTGTTTTTAAATCATTCTTAGGATGCATTACTTCATCCCTGATAACCCGCTCAGGTCGATGTACTGAAAATACACTGCCCACATCAACACCTTGTTGGTGTCCATGGCTGATGGCAACTATTTGTCTTCTGCCACTACCAAATAATGCGTTGTTTAAGGCCACAATTCTGATGTTCTCGTCATCAATTTCTGCGCCTTTAGGCATGAAATAAGGGTCGAAGTTAAAATCATCAATCGGTAGAATTAAATCACCTTCTTTAACTTCAGTGTCCACTTCAATGATTTTTAATGTGGTGATGTCATCAGTACCGACACGGACCACTTCAGCGATACCTGTGTCTGCCACTTCATAGCCAAGGATTTTGACGTTTTCCCAATAAGTTCTGTCTATGTAGTTTTTCCAAAAACGAGACATCACAGCCGTAGAAGTGTAATCAGAAGTTTTAGACCATTCAATTGATTCAATTTCATGGGTGTCAGAAGTTTCCCAAGGATAGTCAGTAGGTACTTCGCGATAAATGACGGTTGGCCTTACAATGGCCATGCGGTCACCTTGTCGTGCATTCTTTAAGTTTCTGACATAAACAGAATGACCTGTAACCGATAAGTTGCGATCTTCCTCAGCAGCCACAACATAAGGTGCCAGATCTATGTCCTCTTTATTCAGAATACGTAATCTTCTGAGGAAAGGTTCAATGTCTTTAAGTGGGATGGTTTCAATGGCAGAATCATGATCAATGTCACGAACCTTGGGTCCCATTTTTACAGTTGGGTGACTGCGGTTTACCGTTAAGGCAGGTTTTCCATCTAGGTAAACCAAATTAATTTGGTCGCCTGGATAGATTAAATGAGGATTTTCAATCTGTGGATTGGCATGCCAAATTTCGGGCCACAACCAAGGTGAATTTAAAAACACAGCTGAAATATCCCAAAGCGTGTCACCTTTTTGAACCACATAAGTATCTGGATGGCTGGGATTAAGTTCTACCTCTTCAGCAAAAGAGGAGAAAACAAATCCAATAAGTAACGCTATAATTAAATGTTGTTTTTTAAACATCATCGGCAAACCCTTGATTTTCCTAAAACTTTAGTTTATCCATTTTAAGAATAAAATTAAACTAAAAATGTGAATCAAATTGCAAATTGAAGCAAAAAAGTGGGTTTTCTGTGGTTTTAATTCAATTCAATATGTCTAAAACAGGCAGAATTTAGCTAAAATGATTTCAATGTTCCATAATATTGGGTTAAATATTTCCAAAATGTCATGCAAAACTATAAGATGTGCGACAAAATTATTTTAATGAAAACAGTGAATAACAAATGAGTCAACTCAACATCTTGACCTTACCGGACACCCGATTAAAAATTAAAGCAAAACCAGTGACTCAATTCAATGAGGCGCTGAAGGTTTTGGCTGCTGATATGTTAGAGACCATGTATGCAGCACCTGGCATTGGCTTGGCAGCAACCCAAGTGGATCAACACATTCAGTTGGTGGTTATAGATGTTTCTGAAGATAATGACCAACCCTTAATAATGGTCAATCCAAAGATTATTGAACAAGACGGAGTTCAAGTGCATGAAGAAGGGTGTTTATCTGTACCTGGGATTTATGCCAAAGTAAAAAGAGCGGATCATGTGGTGGTTAAATTTCAAGATTTGACTGGTCAAACCAAAGAGATAAGTGCAGATGGTTTATTGGCCGTTTGTATTCAACATGAACTTGATCATTTGAAAGGCATTGTTTTTCTTGATCACTTGTCATTGCTGAAAAGAAAGCTGGCCATCAAGAAGCTGGCTAAGTTAAATGAATCATGAGTTGGTTTAAACTCAACAAAAAGGCCTTCATTTGAAGGCCTTTTTTATTCAATGAAATGATTTAACTCATTGGATCAACCAACAATATATTTTCACAACGGTCCGGCCCTGTTGAAATCATGTGTACAGGTGCGCCAGTAAAAGATTCAATGAAATCAATAATGGTTTTGGCTTCAGCAGGTAAATCATTCTTTTCAGTCATACCTCTGGTAGAAGACTTCCAACCAGCGAAACTTTGATATACCGGTTTTACATTGGCCCATTCATGGGCTGAGCCTGGAAAAGCATCATCGCCGTAACTGGTACACAGTTTAATGGTTTCGAAAGTATCCAGTACATCCAGTTTGGTCACACATAATCCTGTCACACCATTGACTTGAACAGCTCTTTTCAAAGCCACTAAGTCTAACCACCCACAACGTCTTGGTCGACCTGTGGTGGCACCGAATTCGACGCCACGTTCTGCCAATTCAGCACCATCTTTATCGAACAATTCGGTAGGGAATGGGCCGCCTCCAACTCGAGTGGTGTACGCTTTGGTGATACCCAAAACATAATCGATGTGTGTGGCCCCTAAACCTGAACCAGTGGCAGCACTGCCTGAAGTTGTGTTTGATGAGGTCACAAAAGGATAGGTGCCATGATCAATGTCTAACAAGGACCCTTGAGCACCTTCCATCAGGAGTTTTTCACCCTGTGTGATGTGTTTGTGTAACTCGCCTGTTACATCGATACACATATTTTTAATGAAATCAGCTTGTTGTAATGCACTGTTGTAAACTTCATCAAAACTCAAAGGTTCTGCTTGGTGATAGTGTTCAATCACGAAATTATGGTATTCCAATACTTGAGACAGTTTTTCTTTCAACAATTGTGCATCCAGTAAATCACCTATTCGTATACCTCGTCGAGCGACCTTGTCTTCATAAGCTGGCCCGATTCCTCTGCCTGTCGTACCGATGGCTTGCTTGCCTTTTTTGATTTCACGCAGTTGATCGAGTTTGATGTGGTAGGGCATGATGACTGGTGCAGCCTTAGATATGTACAACCTTGATTGAACATCGACGCCAGATAGTTCAAGGTTTTTGATTTCCTTGATC
>JBPOFV010000262.1:0-4042 GCA_051252335.1 Marinicella sp.
GAAACTGGCAACCTGAATGGTGATGATATTGATAACGTGTTTATCAATTGTGAATTTGGTGATGATTTGATTTATCGTCATGGGTTTGACACAGCTGATGCCATCAGTCGAGCACTTTGGGAACCTGAAGAGTAAATGTCTAATTATTCCAGTAAAAGGAGTCACAATGACACCTTAGTTTATTGGGCTGAGAATAAATAAACTGATGATCTAAAGCCTTTTGCTGAATAATTTGATTGTAATGACTGAGTTCAACTGCGGCTTGTCATTGTTTATGTTAATCACAAGTGCTAATTGTTTCTACCAAAGTTCTAAGTCGTGCTCTTTTTGGTGAATTAGTTTTCATTAATTTCGAAACATCTTATGATGTTGAATGAATTAATGGTTGAGTTATTAATATGAGTGAATCAATTTTTAGCTGGATAAAAGCCGGTTTAATAAAACCAGGTCAATCACAGCAAAGTTTAGAAATGGCAGGAATGAGGGCGGACAAACCTTCATGGTTTGACTTTGTGAAAAGTTTTATGATTCTTGTTGGTTTGCTGTCTTTGGCTTTTGGTTTGGTATTCTTTTTTGCTTATAACTGGAATGAAATGGGCAGAATGTATAAATTCATGATCTTACAGTTGATCTTGGTGGGTTTATTTTCGTTGTATGGGTTCAAATCATTTTCAAACTGGGCGTCGCAGGCGTTGCTACTAGCCGGCGTCATCGTATTAGGTGCGTTGTTGGCCTTATTTGGACAAACCTATCAGACTGGTGCCGATCCTTGGCAGTTATTTGCAACTTGGGCGATGATGATATCTCCTCTGGTGTTATTCAGCCGCTCAGAAGTTTTGTGGGTTGTTTTAGCCATCTTATTAAATACAGCATTGAGTTTATATTTACAGGTTAATCGGACATTTCTTGGGATCAGCTTTTTTTATCATCATTCGCCATGGGTGTTTTTGTCATTAAATTCAGTTTTTTTGATTGGATTAGAATTTTTATCAAGACAGACTACACATAAAGGCTGGCAAAAAATCTCCTTACAATATCGATGGGCGGCACAGGTTCTGGGTCTGGGTGTGTTATTTATTCTTGGCGTGATGGGATTAGAAGCCATTTGGGGAAGGTCTTCAATACGCAGTCTGAATCTTTTAATTTACGTCGGATTCATGGTTGGTACGTTTGTGTTTTATCGATACATGCGCAAAGATTTGTTGCTGTTAACTGCATGGTCTTTAGCTTTGATTGTGTTTTTGTTGGCATTTTTGGCCAACACGGTTTTTAATAATTTTGATGCCGGAGGCTTGTTGTTGATGGCTATCAGTCTGATTGCTATGTCCACCTTTGCCGTGTCTAAGATCAAAAAGACCCATGAATTATTCAAGTTGGAGCAACATCATGAGTGATACACATTTATGGCAACAGCTGAAAGGGGCAAGTCTGGTTTCAGGTGACCAACCAGATCATGAAAAAGAGCCAGAAAGTACTTTATGGTACATTCGAATATTGCAAGGGTTTGCGGGCTGGCTGGCCGCCTTGTTTTTAATTGGCTTTTTGGGTTTTGGTGTGGCCGGTTTGTTCGATCATGGCATCGCCATGATCATTTTAGGTGTGGTTATCAACCTCTTAGCTGGAGTTTATTTTAAGACTGCACCTGACAGTGATTTTTTTGAACAGTTGGTTTTGGTGTTCAGTCTGACGGGACAGTTTCTATTCGCTTTTGGATTATTTGAACTGAATGATTTCAAAGACCATCAATGGATGGTGGTAATTGGTTTGTATCAAGTCATTTTGGTGTTTGTAATGAATAATTATTTGCATCGATTTTTAAGTACTTGGTTTGCTGTCATTGCCTTGTTTTGGGGCTATGAGTTGCTCATATATTCCGGATTAGGTAGTGCTTTAGTGGCTGCCTTATTTGTGTGGCTTTGGTTAGATAAGGTTGGCTGGGAAAAGGACAGAAATTATTATGAGCCCATAGCCTACGCATTGGGCTTTACCCTGTTGCACCTCAATATTCACAATCATTATTGGATATTTGATTTGTTTAGATATGGAAGCCAATCCAATGATTGGTGGTTAGAGAATGCCTATTGGGTCTCAGCTTTGTTGAATTCTGCCATCTTGATTTATTTTGTCTGCCGAATGGTGCAAGAACATAAAATCAGTTATTCAAGTACAGTTGGTAGGTTGGTCATATTGGCAGCCGTTGTGATGCTGTTTTCAGCCTTGCCTGTCATTGGTTTAAGTAGCGCATTACTGATACTCCTGGTTGGCTTTGCCAGACAGAGTAAGATCTTGATGGTGATGGGTGTATTGGCTTTGTTGGGGTTTGTTGGCTGGTACTATTATTCCTTACAACAAACTTTGCTATTTAAATCTTTGGTGCTTATTGGGATTGGCGTAACTTTGGTGCTAGGACATGTTTTGTTACGAAAAATTTTGACGCCAAGCAATTCGAATGCAGGCTTAGCCAGTCAATCAAGAAACCCATCAGTCACATGGTGGCAGAAGTTAGCAGTTGCTGCTACCTTGTTATTGGCTCTGATTGGCGTCAATCATGCCATCTGGCAAAAAGAATCCTTGTTAGAAAATGGTCAGTCGGTGTTTTTAGAACTGGCCCCTGTTGATCCCCGGTCCATCATGCAAGGAGATTACATGCGATTACGATTTGCGATTGCGAATCAAATACGTTCGAATCTGCCTGATTCAACCACGCCTGGTTACAATGCCAACCATGATGGTTATGTGATGGTTAAATTGGATGAAAACATGGTGGCTCAATTTGAATCACTCATGGGCACACAACATGAAAACCAGGATTGGTTAAAGATGAAATATCGGGTGCGAAGTAATCGCATTCAATTTGCCACCAATGCTTTTTTCTTTCAAGAAGGTGATGCGCCATTATTTGATGCTGCCAGGTTTGGGGAATTCAAAGTGGCAGAAGACGGTGACATGTTACTCAAAGCCATGTATGACAAAGATCTTAAACTGTTAGGGGAGAATAGGCTGGATTAGAATTGTTCAACTTGTTCACACAATGATTCAATAGCGCGCATAGTTCGGAGTGTGGGTCGTGTAAAATGATCTGCTTCTAGCACGGCCACATGATTGTTTTTGATGGCAGGTATACTGCTCCATGTCGATAATTGGTTTTCTTTTTGTAATGGTTCCAATCGGATGATTACTTCTGGTTTGTTCAAAACCACTGATTCCAATGTGACAGCAGCAGATAACGCCTCTAAATCGGCAAACACATTGGAAAGTCCACATACTTCAATCGCTTCACTCATCCAATGAGAGCCATTAACTGTGAAAATGGGCTGGTCTGAGAATTGTATCAAGGCTGACCTTGGTTTTTGCTTCTTATTTTTCAAGTGATTTAAGTCGGTTAAGAATTCATCGGTGGCTTTTTGGGGTTTGGTATTAAGCGTATGAGCTATTAAACGAATGGCTTTGGGGATGTCTGATAATTGTTTAATTTCTACGGGTATCAAATTTAATTTCATCGATTTAAGTTGTTCAACAGTTTGTTTTGGTGTGCCATCATCCCAGTAAAAAACAAAATCTGGGTCCAGTTGTGTGATGAGTTCGAGGTTTAAATGAAAGGCATCTCCAATGATTTGTTTAGATTTGACGCTTTCGGGAAAATTACTGTATGCACTGACACCAAGTATGGATTCTCCAGCACCAGCAGAGTAGATCAGTTCAGTGATGTGCGGTGATAATGAAACGCTGGAGGGCAGATCTACTTCATTTGCGGAACTATTGGCTGTGTGTATTAGGGCAATGTACAGTACTATGTATTTGATCACTTTTTCGGTTCTAAATTGAGAATGAACAGCATTGTAGCTTGGATAAGAGACGATGCCAATGAGATAAAAAGCATCAGAATATTTAGTTGGAATTGGCCGGGTTGAAATTAAACAAAAAAATGGATTGTTTTTTTAATACTTATGTCTATAATTCGCTGCTTGCTCGGAGTCTCTAGAGTCTGTTGAAAATAGCTGTAAAATTACTGCTTATTTATATTGACATTCAAGACGTATTC
>JBPOFV010000263.1:0-4036 GCA_051252335.1 Marinicella sp.
GGTATAATTTGTGAATCAATTAATGAAGTTTTTCCTACACTGTGCGCCCCCATGATCATTAATATTTGATGATTGGAATCAATTTTATTCAGTAATTGATTTATTTCTGAAATGGCTTTGTGCCTGCCGAAAAAAATTTCACGGTGGTTTTCTTGATAACTATTAAACCCCAAATATGGAGGACCATCTTGCCAAAAATGCTCGACTGCATCTTTCAATGACTTAACCACTGAAATTTCACTTATAATTGCATAACCTTTTTTGGGAAATGTTTTTATATATTTTGGGTTTTTGGCATCATCATTCAATGCTTTCCTTAGCCTGGCTATGCATTTATGCACTGGATTATCGCTGAAATATTGGTTTGGCCAGCATGTGTCAATTAATAAATCTGCACTAAGTACTTCTGGCTGCGATGAACTTAAACAGAGCAACACCTCCATCAATTTAGGTTCTATATAAACCTTTGTACCAGATGTTTTCAATAAATTTTGATTTGGCAAAACCAACCATTCGCCTAAATAAAATCCATTGACTAAGTTACTGTTTATCAACTTGAACCACAAATTATTAATGATACAATATTCAACATTAATCATATATTGTCAAGTGATTATATTTAGTGATTTTTTTAATAATTATTTTTATTATTCAATCACAAAGCTTGGTGCTGACTTTTCTCAACATTCACACCTCAATCCAAATCAACATAAAAGGGCTACAAAGTTGATGAACTATATCGTATTGAGCTAATTTGGATTAAAATAGCCAATGAAATTCACAATATCTGTACAGTAGTTGGGGATCTACTTACTGATAATATGACCTCACATTATTTGGACCAATACAATGGAAAAAATCAGTCACCAGCCAAGCAAACCCTCATTCTTAAAACGAATCCTACCTATCATCATTATTCTTGTTGTGGTGATGGTTATTTTAAATTTAATGGCTTCAATGAAAACTGAGCCAGCTAAAATTCCCGAAAAGCCAATAGGTTTCTTGGTGGAAACCGCCAAACTGACTCCATCTGCATTAACCATTAGCATAGAATCTCAAGGCACAATAAGCCCAAAACGCCAAATCACCCTGACCTCAGAAGTCAGCGGAAGAGTCATGCGGTTGAATCAATCATTTACAGCCGGTGGTCAATTTGTCACTGGAGATGTTTTGGTCACCCTAGACCCGGCAGATTATCAAGTGGCTGTTGCTCGGGCAGATGCCAATGTGGCCAGTGCCCAAGCCCAATTAGATTTAGAACAAGCCAAATCAGATCAAGCAAAAAAAGACTGGCAATCATTTGGTAAGAAGGGCCAACCCAGTGCTTTATTGCTTAACATTCCCCAGTTAGATGGCGCCAATGCCAGCCTCAAAGCGGCCAAAGCGGACTTAATGAAAGCCAAAAGAGATTTAGAAAAAACTGAAATCAAAGCACCATTCGATGGCACAGTTATCAGCAAATCTGTCGACATAGGACAATTTGTCAGCATCACTGGACCTTTGGGTATGATAGCTGGCACCGATGTGGCAGAAGTGCGCTTACCTTTAACCAAAGAAAACATCACTAAATTAAACCTGAACTCAATAGACCTCAGACAAAACCCATTGGCAGTGCAATTCCTTGATGACAATGACAATCCTGTTGTTAATGGCATGATCCAACGCTTGGAATCCAGCATGGACAGCCGCACTCTGATGACTTACGCAGTGGCTGAAATTGAGCGACCCTTTGATTCAGGCTTATTTTTCAATGACTTTTTACAAGCTGAAATAACGGGTCAATCATATAATCAAGTCTATGCCATACCGACTGCATGGATGTTGCCCAAAGATCAAGTGGCGGTATTTTCAGATGACCAAACATTGGCCATAAAAACAGTCCATGTGGCACATAAAACCAACGATTATTTCTATGTTGACCAAGGATTAACCACTAGTGACCAAATCATCACGACCCCAATACAAGCACCTTTGGAAGGCATGCAATTACGAATGAACAGCAATGAAGCCCGGGTCGAAACAGAAACAACCGAGAAAGAATCATGAAAAAGCGCTGGGACCAAGGAATTATCTATTGGTTTGCCAGTAATTCGGTGGCAGCCAACCTATTAATGGTGTGTTTGCTGATAGGTGGACTGTACTCTGCCTACACACTGAAAAAAGAAATGTTTCCGGCCACTTCAATCAACCAAGTTCTGGTTTCAATGGTCTATCCTGGCGCGGCACCTGATGAAGTTGAAAAAGGTATTTGTGTCAAAATTGAAGATGCGGTTACCGGTTTGGAGGGAATCGATAAAACCACTTGTATGGCGAATGAAGGTGTGGCCAGAGCCAACATTGAAATCGGCAGCGAATATGACGTCAAGAATGTCATGGCTGAGATCAAAAATCGAGTGGATGGCATCAACTCGTTCCCTGAACAAGCTGAAAAACCCATCATCAGTGAAATTTTGATCCAACAACCGGTGCTGTTCTTGTCTGTTTATGGTCATGTTCCTGAAGACGATTTACTTCAGGCCACAAGAGATGTTCGCGATGATCTGATTGATTTACCCGATGTTTCAATGGCTTCCTTAGTCAGTGGCAGAGATTATGAAATAGCCATAGAAATCAAAGAAAACACCCTGCGTAAATACCAAATCACTTTTGATGAAATTGCTCGCGCACTGAGAAATGCTTCCATTGATTTACCAGGTGGTTCGATTAAAACAGATCGGGGTGACGTGTTACTTAGATCAGTGGGCCAGTCTTACACGGGCGCAGATTTTGCGCAAACTGTGATCCGTACCAATCCCGATGGCTCTCGGTTGATGTTATCTGATATGGCTGACATCAAAGACGGTTTTGTTGAAACTGGCAGTGTCGGTTCGTTCGATGGTAAGCCAGCAATGAGCATACGGGTCAATGCCGTTGAAAAGGAGTCGGTGTTAGTTATTTCAGATCAAGTCAATGCTTACGTGGCCAAAATGCAAAACAAGATGCCAGCCAATATGTCAGTAGCTATTTGGTCAGACACCTCACATTATGTGCGAGGGCGTTTAGACATGATGGAACGCAATATGCTGCAAGGAGCGGTCTTGGTGTTGTTGACGCTGACGTTATTTTTGCGTTTAAAAGTGGCTTTTTGGGTGATGCTAGGTTTACCGGTCGCATTCTTAGGTGCTTTTATGTTTTTACCTTTAACCGGCATCAGCATCAACATGCTCAGTATGTTCGGTTTTATCTTGGTGCTAGGTATTGTGGTCGATGATGCCATTGTGATTGGCGAAAGTGCCTATTCCGAAATTCAACACAAGGGCCATTCATTAAAAAATGTGGTGGTGGGAGCACAAAAAGTTGCCACACCAGCCACCTTTGGGGTGTTAACCACCATTGCTGCCTTTGCTCCGATGTTGTTTGTCGGTACTTTATTTGGTTCCTTTTTTGAAGCCATAGGCTGGGTGGTGATCCTGTGCTTATTATTCTCACTGGTAGAATCAAAATTAATACTGCCTGCACATTTGGCTCACATGCGTTCAGATGACATTGGCACCGAAAATCCAGGACCTTTGTTACGCTTACAACGCAAAGTCAATCAAGGCTTGGAATATGTAATCAAAAACCATTACAAACCCATCGTTGGGAAGGCCATCAGCAGACCGGGGCTGACCTTGACAGTATTTATTGGGGTGGTGGTGTTAAGTGTAGGATTAATTTCTAATGGGTTGGTTCGTTTTGTGATGATGCCTGATTTTGTCGCTGACTTTGTGCAAGCAGACTTTGCCATGGCCCAAGGCACGCCACAGAAAAAAACGGAACACGTGTTGAAACAAGTTGAAGAGGCGTTGGTTCGATTGGATAAAGACGTCAGTCAATCAGTGGGTAAAGAATCAGGTGCCGTATTCACCCACCGCTTGTCATTCATTGATTCACAAATTTCGGGCAAAGTGATTGTGGAATTGGTCAAAGATGAAAATGCTGTCATAGATGGCAAAGAAATGCTCAGACGTTGGACTGAATACATTGGCGAGATCCCAGGTGCCACACACCTTGGAAC
>JBPOFV010000264.1:0-4036 GCA_051252335.1 Marinicella sp.
GTGCAGTACCTATTGTCTCCGCTTTATCTTTGGCTAAACAAGTGGTAAAAAATGAGATCATGAAACTGGCTTGTGAACAAACAGCCACAGCTGTTAGAGAAGGCAGTTCATTGGCCCAGGCCATGAAAAATACGGGTCAATTCCCACCATTGAGCGTTAAGTTGGTTCATTCTGGGGAACAAAGTGGACAACTGAGCCAAATGTTGGTCAGAGCTGCCTTGGTGCAAGAGAGAGATGTTGAAAATAAAATAAAAACACTGATTGGTGCGATTCAACCATTGGCTATTTTATTTGTAGGTATGATGGTATTATTTATCGTTTTAGCCATGTTGTTACCCATTTTCCAAATCAATACAATCATAAAATAGCACAGTGATCATAGAATTTAATCGAGTCAGTAAGTCTTACGGCAAACACAACAAAGCATTATCAGATGTTAGTTTTGCTGTGGAAGCTGGAGAAATGCTGTTCTTGACTGGACATTCTGGTGCTGGAAAGACTTCAATATTGAAGTTAATCATGAAAATCGAGGACATGAGCTATGGCCAGGCCGAAGTCAATGGCTATCAATTAAGGCAATTAAAAGACCGACAACTTCCTCAGTACAGACAAAGTCTAGGGATGATATTTCAAGATCATCGGTTGTTAGAGAATCGAACCATACTGGATAATGTTGCAATGTCATTATGGATCAGGGGATATGCACAGAGTGAAAGTATCAAACAAGCGCGGGTCATATTACAACAAGTAGGTTTGGCAGAGAAATTACAGTATTACCCCAGCCAGTTGTCAAGTGGGCAACAACAACGGGTCGGAATAGCCAGGGCTATTGTGAGTAAACCAGATATTTTGTTGGCCGATGAACCAACAGGAAACTTAGATCCAGATTTGTCTTTAGAATTGATGGAACTGTTTATGAAAATTAATGAGCAAGGCACCACTGTAGTCATTGCTTCGCATGATTTGATTCTGATCAAACGACTCAGAAAGCGGGTGTTGATTCTAGACTCCGGACAACTGATTGATGATTACAGGCCAGAATGAATCAAGTAGCTAAACAAACACCTGGTCAATTCAAAAGCTGGTATCGTGGTCACTTTAGGGCCATGAAAGAAGGTCTGAAAATGCCTTTGATGTCGCCGTATTCAAGTATATTTACTGTCATTACCCTAGGCATTTGTTTCTACTTACCATTGGTGATGTGGACCTTATGGCAAAATTTTTCAGAAGTTGAGGCTCAATGGCAAGGGCAGGGCAGCGTTGCCATCTTTCTTAAAAAGGGATTGGATGCCAATGAAGTAACTTCATTAAAACATGAATTGAGTGATAGAAATTTAATAGCAGCAGTGGATGTCATAGATAATGATGCGATCAAAGCCAGTTTAAATGAAGATCCTCAACTCAATCAAATCATAGACGTCATCAAGTCACATGAGCTGCCAGATCAAATTCTGCTAAAACCACACCCGAACGCGACCACAGATCAGATTCAAAGCATGGCGCAAAAATTACAATTACATGCGGATATAGATTATGTGAGTTTCGATGCAGATTGGTTTAATCAACTCAAATCTTTAACCCGCGCTTTTTACTATTTAATGCAAGCCAGTATTGTGGTGTTTTTAACCATTGTATTTGTCTTTTTAAGTCACTCAATAGGTAGCGAAGTGGCATCACATAAGGGCGAAATTGGATTGAAAAAATTGTTGGGTGCCAGTGCTGCTCAAATCAGAAGGCGCTTCTTATATGGCGGCATTTACTATGGTTTGGTTGGTGCCATTGTCGGTATCATGTTATTGAATGTTACGCTATGGTGGTTAAAGGAACCTATTTTGGAACTGTCACAATCATTTGGTCAAAGCATAGCGTTGAGTTCACCCAACATGGTTGAGCTGATCTGGTTTATTATTATCGTGATGATCGTATCATGGACGGGTTCGAGAATCAGTGCGTCGAATCATATACATAATTTATAAGAAATGAATTTGAAAAATGGTTAACATAAATTAACATTGATTCTAAGCTTCCGCTTAGATTGGTGTACAATAATCACATGAGTGAATCACAGAAAGTTTTGATAGCTGACTCTTCAAAGTTGGCCAGAACTATGACAGAAAAATTGGTTAAAAAAATCCGTCCTTACACAGACGTTTTTGCTGTTGATTCTGTGGCGCAAGCCATTGATAAACTGAAAAACAACCGAGTTGATTTGATTATCTCAGCATTGCGTTTACCAGATGATGATGGAACGGCTATCTGTCAATATGTCAGGGAAAATCACCATTACTTACCAGTTATTATTGTCTCTGGTGATGTTGATAACCGAGTAAAAGGCAGAATTCTCAGTAGTGATGTCACCGACTACATTGATAAAGCAGCTGGGCAAAAAGGTTTGGAAATATTTTTACGTGGCTTACTCAGGCCTGACGATCAAATCAATGGGAAAATTCTTTATATTGAAGATTCAGCAGTTGTGGCCCATGCCACTAAGAAATTACTACAAAATCATAATTTAGACATCACGCACACACTCAGTGTCACTGATGCCAAAGCCATTATTCCAGATAAAGCAGCAGCTTATGATGGATTTGAATTGGTGTTAACTGATTACTATTTAAAAAATAATGAAACAGCATTAGAGATCTTAGATTATGTGCGCAATGATTTAGGCCTTGATAAAATTGAAATGCCTTTTGTGATCATGACCGGGGATGAGAACACTGAGAATCAAAAACAAATCTTAAATTTAGGGGCAAATGATTTAATTGGAAAGCCTGTAAATCAAGAAGCACTGGTTAAAAAAATAAAGTTTCAGATTCGATTCACCCAATTTCATCGAGAAAAAGATAAGTCCTGAATGACACCTATGTTACACCCTGGGTGGTTAAATCATTTAACACAAGCGTTTGCTGCGCCAAGCATGCATCAACTAAAAGAATTCTTACTGCTGCAAAAGGCGCAGGGAAAAGTTATTTATCCATCAGGTTCACTGATGTTTAATGCGCTCAATAGCACGCCATTAGACCAAGTCAAGGTTGTCATTTTAGGGCAGGATCCATACCATGGTCCAGGCCAAGCTCATGGTTTGTCATTTTCTGTGCCAGATGGGGTGAAGCCACCACCCTCATTGGTTAATATATTCAAGGAAATAAAACAAGATATTGGCATTGAAAACCAGTCAGGAAATCTTTCTGGATGGGCTCAACAAGGTGTGCTTTTATTAAACAGTGTGTTAAGTGTTGAGCATGCAGAGGCAGCCAGTCATAGAGGAAAAGGCTGGGAAGAGTTTACAGATGCCATTATTGAAAGGGTTAACACCAATTGCAACCATGTGGTTTTTATGCTCTGGGGCGCTTATGCACAGAAGAAAGGATGTTATATTAATCAAGCAAATCACCTAATCCTTAAAGCACCTCACCCATCGCCACTTTCTGCTCATCGGGGATTTTTAGGCTGCCAACATTTTTCAAAATGTAATGAATACCTCATGAATCATCATAAAAAGTGCATAAATTGGGCAACTCAAGTTGATAATTGATGAACAAAATAAAACCAAGTTATATAATAATAGCCTGATTTTAAAGGGCTAACATATGAAAAATTATCTGGTTTGTGCACTTTGTTTACTGTGTACACTAAATACTTATGCAAAAGATGAGGGTCAACATAATTGGCAAGCTGATGGCGGCCAATTAAAAGTTTACTTTTTTTACGATTTATTGAATGATTTTTCAGTGTCAGTTAATGATGGCTTAGAAAACAGAAAAGCAGGTTGGTCTGATAATGAACTCAATTTCCCAATAAAACAAGCTGGAGGCTTAAGTTTATACGTACCATATGATGGTTTAAAAGCTGTCAACGGAGGTCAATTATTATTGGAAGGGAGCTTTGATTGGCAAACAAAAGATCAATCCATACAGTTTAAAAATTTATTGGTTCGGCCTGTTTCAAGGGCTTTAAGAGCTGGAGAGTTAACAGCCTTGGAAATAGTCAGTGACAGTGGAGAAGTATTTTTCTATTTAGACCATATCCACGC
>JBPOFV010000265.1:0-4023 GCA_051252335.1 Marinicella sp.
AAAATAAACTTTCGATTTGGATAGCGCTTGATGATTTCTATGATTTGTGGTGGTTTGGTTTCTAGGCTGCTGGCAAATAAATTCATGAGACTGCTGTCCTTAAAACGAAATGATTTCAAGGCATAATCAGCATCAGGAAATTGTGCTTTTGAGATGAATTTTTCCAATTCAGGATACAATTGCCATGGACTGGATGAAACAAAGTGCAAGGCACCTTCATTTTGTAATAACTTTTGGTATAAAGTTGCCATGCCAGGAACTGCGGTAAAATCCTTAAAGAAAGTGTGGTCAAGCAGTTGTTTTCTATCAGTGACTTCAGATATTTTAATGGTGTCGTCAATGTCACTGATGATGGACAATCCTGCGGGATCAACCAACTGCACCAGTCCATTAAATTCTCGCTGGTCAAGATCCGACAAAACGGCTTGGTAACTCAATTGACTTTCAATACCTGCTGCATTCAGAATTTCAGAGTCAATGGTTAAAACGGTAGAAAAATGACCATTGGCCTCAGAATCAGGGATGGCATACGTTCGTCCAGCCAATCTGATGACCATGCTTTTGCGGCGCTCATTGTCTACCAAAAGCCAGTTAACCCGTTGGTTAAAATTAGATTTTGTTTTTGCTGTGACCTTTAACTCATAACCCGTATCCATTGCTGCTGCTATCAAGCCCTTTCTAACAGTTGAATCTTCATGTTCAAAAATCCAGCCATGAATGGGCACATGCCATTGGTTTGTCTGTTGATTCAGCCAGGCACTGGTCTTAAAAAACACCACTGATTCATCATCTTTGAGTTCACTAACGGGTCCTGAAATCACAATGTGACTGAATACTAACAGTATCAGGATCAGAGTATGTCTAATAGGGGTATTCAATTTTATTGATATGATCAAAAACAGGGTGTGGTTTTATTATGTCAGCTTTAATTGTTAAGTCAATTGAATCAATTTTTTAATCTTTCAAACATGTTCATTCAGCATTCTTAAAAAAATTTAAATAATTGGTTACTTTTTTTATTGGTTGACGTTTCCGCCTATAAGATAGATCAATGAACATTTAATATTAATCACTTTAAGGGCAGGGCAAGATTATTTTTACCGATAACCACATCATGTTACAAGTCAAAGCAGGCGAAATCCAAAAGCTGGGTTTGTTATATGAACGGCATAAAAAAGCGTTGTTTGGTTTTTTTTATAAGATGTGTCGATCCAAGAGCACCAGCGAGGATTTAGTGCAAACTGTTTTCATCAAGATATTGAAGTCAAAACATACCTTTGTTGGAGATGGCAAATTTGTTACCTGGATGTTTCACATAGCTCGTAACGCCTTGCATGACCATTACCGAAAAAATAAACATGCCCATCTGAATGTGGTTGAGGAACAAGCTGATCATGTGTCTTCAGACAATAATACCGAGGATCAATTTGATACAGAACAAACCATTGAACAATTATTCAGGGCCATTGATTTATTGAGTGTAGAGAAAAAAGAATTGCTGATCATGAGTCGATTTGAAAATTTAAAATACAAAGAAATTGGTGAAATCATAGGCTGTTCAGAAGGCGCAGTCAAAATGAAAATCAGAAGAACATTGATTGAGTTAAGAGATTTATTCAATCGGATAGAAGCAGGAGAAACACATGTCGCATGAAAATGAAAAGCCAGATGAATTGGAGTTGAAAATGATGGACTACCTTGCCGGTCATATGACACCAAAAGAACAAGCTGCCTTCAATGAGGCCATTGCCAATGACCCTCAGTTAAGTCAGGAGCTGACTGAATTGCAACAAATGATGGATATAGTGGGTCAACATGATGAGTCTGATATCCCCACACCATCAACTCAAATGGATCAAAATTTTTATGACATGCTTAATCAAGAGATCAGCCAGCAAGAGTCGCTTGTAGAACAAAATCAAACTGGCATGTGGTCAGTTATCATGAGCTGGGTGCAGTTGCCTCAAGTGAGAAAATTGGCCTATGGATTTAGTTTTATGGTGGTGGGTGTGTTTTTGGGACACTACATTCATTTAGTCAACGAGCAAAATGACATAACGACAGAAAGACTGGCCCTAAAAGACCAGCAAATTCAAGCATTGACAGTATTGTCTTTATTAGACATGCCGTCGGCCAACAAAAGATTAATGGCTGTGAATTTGGTGCGTATGGATGAAATGCCCAGCCAACAAGTGGTCAATGCCCTATTAACCACATTAAAAGAAGACAGTAATGTCAATGTTCGCTTGGAAGCATTAGATGTTTTAGCCAAACATGCAGCACATGAAAATATCCGATCCGGATTAGTGGCTGCCATCAAGCAACAAAATTCACCCATGGTGCAAATTGCCATGGCCAATTTGATGTTACAGATAAATGAGACAGAAGCAGTTCAACCCATTAATGACTTATTGAATCAAACCGACTTGATTGAGCCGGTCAGAGAACAATTAACTGAAACAATCAAAGAGCTCATATAAATCTATATAGCGGAACCCATTTGGAGAATAACTATGAATCATATAATTAAACTGACATCAATACTGCTTTGTTCAGTATTACTGAGTAGCCAAGTTGAAGCCAAGAAAAAGCTTTCATACAAAGATCGCTACAATTTAAGTCAAAGTGAATCAATCAATGAGGTTTTAAAATTCGATGCTCAGGATGATAACAATCACCTCACAGTGTTTAATGTGTATGGTTCGATAGATGTTGAAGGCTATGACGGGGATGAAATTGTCATAGAGGCGAATAATTTGGTCTTTGCCAACAGTCAGGAGTTAGTTGATGCAGGGATCAATGAGATTGGTTTGAGGTTTGAGAAAACTGGTCACAAAATTTATGTGATCTTAGATTCTCCTTATACTTATTTTGACCAAGAAGAAGATAAAATATGGCACAGCGACACCTGTTGGCGACATGATGATTGTTCAAGGAAACATACCGATAAAAAAGATTATAAATACCACATGGATATCAAAGTGTTGCTGCCACAGAATACCAATATTAAGCTTTCTGCGATTAACCAAGGAAACATTACTGTCACTGGTGTAAATGCCAATACATTGGATGTCAGTAACATCAACGGTGCCATAGACATGGTAGATGTTTCAGGACAGACCAAAGTCAATGCCATCAATAAAGACATCAATATCGCATATAACACCAACCCATCTTTTGATTCTAAATTTGAATCTATCAATGGTGATTTAAACATTGTTTTTGCTGGAGAGCCCAATGCCATACTAACCTATCAAACCATGCATGGTGATTTTTACACCCGCTATGATGTGTCAATGATGGAGCCTATGGTTCAAACAACCAGCAAGAAAAAAGAACATGGCATTAAGTATAAATTAGACGCCAATAACCGGCTTTTGGTCGGTAGTGGGGGCCCGGAATATAGATTCGAAACCCTTAATGGCGACATCAAAATTAAATAACATCAGGAGAATGATGATGAACAAGAAACTTTTATTAATGGCCTTGGTATTTCCACTGACTCAGGCATTGGCACAAAATGATGACATACAAACTGAGGAAATTGTGATTCCTTTAAGTAACCCAGGTGAAATTGGCACATTAGAAGTCAATCAAATTTATGGCGGCATTAAAGTCACTGGTTATGAAGGTAAAGAAGTGATTGTAGTTGCCAGGCAAAAACGCATGAAATCAACTGTTAAAATGGAAAATGGTCTGCGAAAAATTGAGAATAACTCCATGGCATTAGAAGCAGAAGAGTCCAATAATTATGTTGAAATTGAGTCACAAGTTTATAGTGGCGGTGACAGCAACACCATGAATTTAGAAATTAAAGTGCCGAAAAACTTTAACTTAAAACTCAGCAACATCAACGATGGTGAGACTTGGGTAGAAAATGTCAATGGTGAGATGGAAATCAGTAATGTTAATAACAACATTACTTTGGATCAAGTCTCTGGTTCGGCTGTCGTTGACTCGGTTAATGGCGTGATAAAGGCCACTTTCAATGAAGTAACAGCTGGCAGCCAAATGATCTTAACC
>JBPOFV010000266.1:0-4021 GCA_051252335.1 Marinicella sp.
ATGCGTTCCTTGAAGCATTTGACCAAGGCGCCTTTTCCTCCTTTTCGATATTTGAATAACTGAGATTTACATTGGCTGCAAAAGATATCAACGGTTGCTGTTGGGCCTTTTTTATTGGGTTTTGCCATTTGTTTTAAAGAATTTCACCACTTGTTTGTCATAGATTCAAAAATTAGCATAGCTCATTACTTAAGCATAGTACCACTCTGAATTTATGCTTTATTCAGTAATAACAGAAAGTAACCTCAAAATCTATGTGGGATACTTGATTTCTTCACAGCTCGTCTTCATAAACAGCAGGTATTAGTGGTTGTTTTTAAACGTGCAGTTAATTTCATTTTGGTGGATAGTTGATCAATAAAACATTTTCGTATTTGACTAAGAAGCCGTTACAATGGTGCTTTAAAGCAAAAATAACATGACTGATTTTCTCCAACAATTTTGGCTGCTGTTACTTGACGCTGCACCATGGTTGGTGTTGGGTTTAATCATTGGTGGCTTGTTTAAAAGCATGATTCCGAGTCAATTTCTGGCCAAACATTTGTCTGGGAATGGCGGATTGTCCATCATCAAAGCGGCTTTACTTGGTGCGCCCTTACCACTGTGTTCATGTGGGGTCATTCCAGCCGCGATGGCGTTACGCCAATCAGGAGCTGGTAAACCAGCCACCACTTCATTCTTGGTTTCAACGCCAGAAACAGGCATCGATTCGGTTACAGTCACTTATGCCATGATGGGGCCATTGATGGCCATTATCAGACCCATTTCTGCGTTATTTTCAGCGATCACCACAGGTTTGATGGTGCTGTTGTTTGACCAAGAAAACCAATCAACAATGACAGCACCTAAACAATCCAGTTGTTGTGGGTCAAATTCTGCAAGTGAGGAAAAACCGATACCAGTTAAACAAGCCATCTTTGATGGACTTAGGTATGCATTTGTTGATCTGTATTTGAGTATTTTGAAATGGTTGTTGATAGGGTTGGTTTTTGCAGCCTTGGTTCAAACCTTGGTACCTACTGACTGGCTGATTTATTGGGGGCAAAGTGCATGGGCCATGCTGGTTATGTTGTTGATTGGTATACCGATGTATGTTTGCGCTACGGCATCAACGCCTTTGGCGGCAGGTTTTTTAATGGCAGGGATTTCACCCGGTGCTGTCTTGGTGTTTTTACTCGCTGGTCCTGCTACCAATATGGCAACATTGGGCGTGGTTGCTGAACAACTGGGCAAACGCACCATGTTGATTTATTTGTTAAGTATCATGAGTACAGCATTATTCAGTGGTTGGTTGGTGAACTTGTGGATGTCGGATATTGATTTACAAAATCAATTGCATGCTTCACATGGCATGGTACCAACAAGCCTGGCATGGCTTAGTGTGGTTGTTTTGATTGTTATTCCGCTTTGGCACTTGTATCAAAACAGCAAACCTAAAAGCTGTTGTGGTTGATTGATTATTGGATCGATCCAATGAATTCAATACATTCCTAACAATGAAATGAGTTAATGTTCATGAGTCATCCACAGGCTCCTTAATGGTTTATTGTCATTGCGATGATGAACGGGTGTATTTTAAGACCGCAACAGAACGTCACCTTTTTTTACCCTTCAGCGACCATAAATCATTGACTGAAATAATCAACAGCATCTTCAGGGTTTCAGCTTATTTCTGAACTTAAGTTGATAACGACAGTCAGAAAATTTGTAACTGTGTTTCTATCAGTTTTCTGCATTCACTAATACTATAAAAAAAAGGAGAAAAAAATGAATTCAACCTTTATCAGGTTACTGTTTTTACTGTTATTAAATTTCTTTTCAATGATGGTTGTTGCCCAAGGAGCCCCGGGCAAACTGACAAAAGATGAGGTCTCTCAGGTTATAAAAAAGGTGACTCATTTACTCGATACTCAATATGTTCATCCAGAAAAAGCCAAGAAAATTACAGCACAGTTGCGTAAAAACCACAAGCAAGGGGTTTATAACAAGTTCAAAGATGAAATGGCTTTTGCTGAAAAGCTTCAAGCGGACATTCATTCAGTGGTTCAAGACACGCATTTGATTTTTGAGTATAACCCTGAACAAGCTGTTCACATTCTTAGGGTGGAAGATGAGAACAATCAATCCGATTCCGAGCAAGTCGACCTATCAGAAATACAACGCTTTAACTTTGGTTTTCGAGCTGTTGAAATTCTTGAAGGTAACATTGGTTATCTAAAGCTTGATGGATTTCATGATACTGATTACGCATCAGAAACAGCAGTGGCTGCGATGAATTTTTTAAGTAATGCAGACGCCTTAATCATAGATTTAAGACAAAATGGCGGGGGCTCTTGGAAAATGATTCAACTGATTAGCAGTTATTTATTCGATGCAAACCCAGTACATTTAAGTGGTTTTTACTGGCGACCTGAAGATAAATACACACAGAATTGGACCTTGCCTTATGTGCCAGGAAAAAGAAGTCCTGATACTGATGTGTATATTTTAACCAGCTCACGTACACATTCTGCAGCTGAAGAATTCAGCTATAACCTCAAGCATTTGAAGCGTGCCACTGTTGTTGGCGAGGTAACAGTGGGCGGTGCTCACCCGGGAGATTTTAAAGCCGTGAGTGAACATTTCGTATTTTTTATCCCTTATGGTCGATCGACAAACCCCATAACCAACTCCAATTGGGAAGGTGTTGGAGTTATTCCTGATATTGAAGTTTCTGCAGCAGACGCGCTGGGTGTGGCAAAAACCAAGGCATTACAATCACTGTCTGAAAAGCACGTGGGTGACTCTGGGGAAATGTATCGATGGTATTTGGTCTCGGAAAAAGCCAAATTGAACCCAGTAAAAATCAATGAGGCCATCTTACAAACATACGCAGGTCAATACGGACCCAGAACGCTTGTGACTGAAGGTGATCAACTGTTCTATCAAAGAGGGGACGGGCCCAAACTTTTATTGAACGCCTTACAAGAAGATTTATTTGAGTTGGCTGTAGATAACAGCTTCAGAATGAAAATCATTAAGCAAGCGGGTAAAGTGACAGCCTTACAAGGCTTGTATGACAATGGCTTCAAAGACCAACATCCTAAGCAATAATAGCCGTGTTAATACACAACAATAAAAGGCAGCACTCGCTGCCTTTTTTATTGAAAGGTGATTTAAATTGAAAAAACTGGTTCTAAATTTGAACCTTTTGTATAGGCCAAAAGTCATACTTCTTAGAAATTCTGTTAATACTGTGGAGAAGCGTTTTGCAACACATCATAAGATTTACCTGTTCAGGAGTATTGGGGTTTTGTATAACGATGGCATTATTTTTTGGCATGATGAATTTACTGGGCAGTAAATCCAATACACTCAATTCCGATACCATGGATTTCAGAATATCCTATGTAAAAGCTGAGGTTGAAACAAAACAAAGAAAACGTCAGAAAAAAATACCACCAGAAATGCAAAAATCATCTCAACCACCAGCAGCACCTCGATTAAACATACCTCAGAATGCCAATCCCTTGATTAATTTACCCAATAATTTTGTGAGCGGTCAGAATCTAAACATACTTGATAGAATCAGTTTGCCGGGGTTTAGTATGAATACTGGCGGGGTGAATATAGATTCACAAGGCGGTGTAAAAGCAGGTATTCCACCTATTTATCCACCTAAAGCTTTACTGAAAAATACAGAAGGCTGGGTGCAGGTCATGATTTCTGTGAATGCAATGGGACTAGTCAGTGAGGTAACCGTTTTGGATTCTTATCCCGCTCGTCTTTTTGATGAAGCCGCAGTTAAGGCGGTAAGGAAATGGTCCTTTTATCAAAAGCAGGTTTATGAAAAAGCAGTACCATACCAGTTCACCCAAACCATTGAGTTTAAAATAGAGCACATAGAAGAGTCGGAATAAGCGGACTTCATTCTTTGATTATTTCTTAGCCGCTTTATCCAGGAGCACAGCGCCTGTTTTCTTTTCGCCCAATTCATCATTTGGGTTGTATAGAGGACAGGCTTTCAAGGACAAGCAGCCAC
>JBPOFV010000267.1:0-4002 GCA_051252335.1 Marinicella sp.
ATAAGGGTCCAATAAGGTGGCTTTCTTTAAATCGACAATGATTTGATTTTGATCTTGGTATTGCTGAGTGTTCCAGCTATTGTTTTGTTTCATATTGGCATTACTGGCAATAGCCAAAGCACTATTGGGGTTAATTGCCAATGCTTTACTTACATATTCTTCATCCTGGAGTAATAATTCAGCATCCGAAACATGACTGTACCCATATTCCCTCATCAATGATGTTATTGCGGCTCTTAACTCCCAGGCTGGGGCATAACCTGGATCTTGTTCCAATAACTTGACCAAATGTGCGTCTGCTGTGTCTAGTTCGATTCGATCTCGGTACAAAGAGCGTGCTTTTAAGAATAAATCATAATTATCCACATGAGGCAGAACTTGGTTGTTATGTGTAGGACGTTGTTCGGCATTCAACGCAATGCCCAGTTGTTCTACTATTGCTTGTGCCACTTCATCTTGAATGGCAAACAAGTTTTCGGTGGTCAATTCACGGTCATAGGTTTCAGACCATAGGTGCTGATCGGTAGCAGCATCAATTAACTGCGCCGTGACCCTGACCGTTCCGCCTGATTTGCGCACCGAACCTTCTAACACATGCCGCACATTGAGTTTTTCTGCGATCATAGGTATACCTAAAGACTCTTGGCCTTTGAAACCAAATGATGAAGTTCTTGAGGCCACTTTCAAAGATTCAACTTTAACCAACACGTTGAGAATTTCCTCAGCAATTCCATCGGAAAAGTAAGCTTGGTCACTTTGTGGCGATAAATCAGCAAAGGGTAAGACAGCTATAGATAATTCATCTGCAGAGTCTTTTAACCCAGATGATTGGTCAACAACTGCAGCATCGTTTTGGGCTAATGCGACATCAGCTTGAGTGATTTGATTAGATGGTTTGGCATAAAATTGTTGCCAAACGATCAATACCACAATGCCAAGTACTGCCAACAAAGTGATCACATCCAACTTTTTAGCTGTTTGTGAATTATGTTCATGATTGGCCTTAACCTCACTGTCTCTTTTTAAACCATCCGGAGTTAATTCATAAGCCCAAGAAAATAAAACAGTGGGTATAAAACCTAATATAAACACCAAAGTAATGGCTGACAAAATCCAATCAGGCAAGTGTAAGGCTGGTATGACCGTATCTGCCACTTGTAGTAACAACCAACCTATCACCAAATATGCAGCTGCTACCCTAAACACATTGCGGCGTTTTAATTCAGCAAAAAGACTCAATGGCTTGCCTCCAATTGTGCTGCCTGTGCCATTGCATGTGATTTCATTTGTTCAGCAATAGCGATCAATCTCGGCTCATCTCGCAATTCAATAAAGAAGGGATCATGTTTGATGAAAGAGTATTCAAGGATATTTTCATCCAATGCATGCTCCATGTGATTCACCACAAGATCTGTTTCACCCTCTACGGCAGCCAATTGAGCCAGTATATAATTTAGATTAATATTAGGCCAAGTGCCAAGATTAATGATTCCAAGTTTTTTATCTGCAAACGATCTTGCTGCATTAAGATGTATAGACCAAGAATCAATTTCTAAGTGTTTTTCAGCCAAAGCCATGCCTGCCAGTGCTTCCAGCATATTACCATTGGCAGGATCACCAGTTCTGTAATTTAGTCGTGATAAGGTTCTTTGGAATGATGCTCGAGCTGCTTCCCAATCTTGTTTGCCTAAACTTGCTTGACCTTGCCATGTGGTGCCTGTTTTAGCTAAATAAAATTGACCGGCTCTGAACATGGCATCCCAGTCACCAGTCCACTGAGCGATTGAACGGCTAGCGCTGAGCTCCCATCGATTCCCAGCACCCCGGTCACGAGCTGCTGCCAACCATTTTTGTTGTTTTTCTGGCATTTGCATCAAGTGATAACAAATGGCTATTTGTGCTGCTGCAAAAGGATCCCCAGGGCGATTTTCATGTAGGAAGGTGTAGGCAGGAATTGCTTTTGCTAAACGACCCTGAGAAACATGAAGGTTTCCTAATTCCTCATGTGCATAGGTGTCATTTGGTGCATTCAGTAAAATAGCATCGATAATCTGATTGGCCTCCTCAAATTGTCTCAATCCAACCAACATACTGGCCAAACGTGACTGTAAAAAACTAGACAGAGGATCACGTTCTACTGCTTCACGGCGTATCTTCAGTGCTTGTTCAATTTCTCCCAATTCACGCAAGGCATCGGCATACAAGGTATAGGCTTCAATAAATGCCGGGTTGGCTTTGATGGCGCGTTCAAAATAATCACGTGCCACTTCGTCGTTGGTGTATTTACGTTCCTCTAAAAAGCCCATAGCAGTTAAAGCATCGGCTCGATTAGGTTCTAGCTCCAGAGCACGTTGAGCTGCGGGTTCGGCACGGTCAAAAGCATCTTGTGAAGGCACACCACCGTAATCCTCTAACCAAATCCAGGCAGAGGCAATGGCGCCATGTGCGGCGGCAAAATCAGGATCAATTACCAGCGCTTGTTCAAAAAATTGTAAGGCACGTGTCAGTCCTGCTTTACTGGGCTCACGGGCCATTTCACGACCACGCAGGTATAAATCATATGCTTCACCGTTATCAGCATGTTGAGTACCACCTACATGGCTGTTTAACTTCAATTTAAGTTTAAGTGCCTCAACAATGGCAGCGGCAATTTCATCTTGCACTGCAAAAATATTATCCAACTGACGGTCATAAGTTTCTGACCAAACATGAAAACCGCCATCTACATCAATTAATTGCGCAGTGATTCGAACCTGATCTCCTGATTTACGTACTGATCCTTCAAGTACAGTTTTGACATTCAGTGCACTGCCAATTTCTACAATGTCATGTTCGTCACCACGGAACTTAAATGAAGATGTTCTTGCTGCAACCTTTAACCCATCTACTTGGGCCAACACATTAAGCAATTCCTCAGATATGCCATCAGCAAAATAAGCCTGATCTCCCTCAACACTCATATCAGCAAAAGGTAAAACAGCAATAGATTTTGGGCCTGATTCTGGTGTACTGGCATGGTTTTGATTTGAATTTTTCTGCTGCCCAGCTGGATGTAATCTGGATGGGGTCATTTGTTGATAAATAAACAGCAAAGAAATCCCAATCACCGCAATGATTGTGATTACATCTAGTTTTTTGGCGGTATGGTATTGGTGACTTCTGTCACCGGAAACTTCACTTTCTTTTTTTATGCCCTCAGGTGTGAGTTCATAGGCCCAGGAAAACAACAAGGTAGGGAGGAATCCAATGGCCATTACTGTTATAAACATCTTCATCACCCAAGGTGGGGCTGCAAATGAATCGGCAGCAAGGCCCAATACTTGTGCCAATAACCAGCCAATGACTAAATAGGCTGCAGCCACCCTGAAAACGTTTCGACGCTTCAGCTCACTGAATAAACTACTCATTAATACACACTTAAGAACACACCCTTATTTTCCCCATCTCTTGATTATAGCAAAGAACAGAATTATTAGTGGAACCTAAATTTCACCCAAATGATAGCAATCAATCCTATGAAGTTTGCTCAATTATATGTAGTGACAGTATGTTGGAATATTTTAATCGATTGGGTTTATTTGAATTTAATGCATGGTCTCATAACTACAAAAGCAAAAATCAAGAAACTAAAAACCAAAATCAATAATGAAACATTTGACAAAATTGGAACAGAAACGGGTGTTCCAAATACCTGAAAACCATCTAAATTCGACAAATAATCAAGAGGGTTTAGAGGTGGAAAGAACTGATCATTTGTGATGTAATCAATTTCTAATGAGTACTCACCCTCAGATAAGTTTCCTAAAGTGTAAAGTCCTCTTCCTGAAGGCACGCTAACTCCTGGGCAGGCATCACCTAATTCGAATACCAAAGTCAAACGTATTGTGTTGTCTGCAAGATTTTCAACAAAGTGAGTATCCCCATCTGGAGTAAAGGCTGGATAGTAAGGACAATGAAAGCCTAAATCAACTGCAACTGAATCCCCTTCTCTGGGTATGGTAG
>JBPOFV010000268.1:0-3977 GCA_051252335.1 Marinicella sp.
CTGCTGCAGTTGATCAACCCGATACATGGTTAACTGTTGTTCTACCTGAAGTTGCTACCAACTGATTGAAAAGTTAATTGTTATCGACTTGTAGGATGAAGGCTTAAGAATGGGTCTTTTGGTCAAGAATTAACTGGTATTGTGAATGGCGGTTTTGCCATAATGAGAAAACTGCCATGAGAATCAGACCAGCACCGATTAACAAAATCCATTTTGAATCTAAGATTGATATAGGACCACCAATGGTTGCCACAATCACATTGGTTATACAAAAAGTTGACGTTTGCAATCCCATCACTTTTCCTTGGCCCATGTGACCAAAATTATGCGACAGAAAGCTAGGTACCATCCCATTGGTAAATGCAATAATCCCACCGATTATTGCGAAAATTACAAAAGTCATGCCAAAGCCCAAGAAGGGTTGAATCAATAGCAAAATAGACAAAACCAGACCACCTAAGAGTATGGCTTTAATTTCACCATACCTAGACTGAACTTTAGCCACCAAGGTGCTACTGACGATGATCATAACAGTGGTTAAACAAACTGTTGCCCATGCAATGGTTTTACCGTCAGCAGCATGGTAATCAACAAACCAAACAGGATAAAAATCATAAAAAGCATTCAACCCCATGGAGTACAGAAAATAAAACCAAAAAATGGGTCTTATTTCAATGTGTTTTAGCAAAGTCAGGGAATTATTTTGTCTGATGGCTTGCCAAAAAGGTGTGTCATCCAATTGCTCTGGTCGATCTCTTGAAATCAACAACATCACAAGGATGAGTGAAACCACCATACCTACACCAGCCATGAGAAAGACTTCTGCCACACCATAAATCATCAAAAAGCCACCAATTACTGGACCAATAAGCCAACCCGTGTAAGTGGCAGCATAAACCAATGACAGGGCTTTGGTTCTATCTAACTCTGGATGCAATTCAGCAGCGATGGCTCTGGCAATTGAAATGTTACCCTCGCAAACACCTGTTAGAAAACGTGCAACGATAAAAAAGATGAATGACTCTTGATAGACCGCCCATGCGGTTAATCCATAACCGATAACAGAACCCACCAAAGTAATGACCAATACTTTTTTACGGCCAAAGCCATCGGATAAAGCGCCAATATAAACGCTACCAACCAATAAACCTAAGGGATAAATAGCCAAACAAATACCCAATAAAATCTTTGGGTGAAACCCCATAAAATGAGTTAACTCGTTGGCAGGATAATCAATAAAATAGGGAGCTAATACAGGGTAAGGTAAAGCAATACCCATGGTTCCTAGTAAACCAACCAACATCACAGTGAATAACACCAATTTCGGGTTTTGTTTCATGATTGACCTGTATTAAATCAGAAAATTAATTTACTGTTTACAGCTTAGATTGCAGTTCTTCTTTCAGACTTGAAAATTCTTGGACATCTTTATATTCAGGGTCTGCCTTCATCCAAATTTCATTGACCTGATCTATGACTAGCTGAGCTTCCTCAAACTTTTCTAACTGGGTCAATGCTTTGGCCTTAATCACATAACTCTGAGCAAACAAAGGGTTTCTGCGGATGTTATCTTCCATCAACTCTATGGCTTCATCATACTGCTCAGCTTCATATAAAGTGATGGCCTTTTGGTAATTAAATTCATCGATCACTTGCAGTGTGTTTAAAGTAAGGACTGATTGTTTTGATTCGTTGATGGCTTGGTCATGCATTTTCAGTGCTTGTTCATATGATCCCAATTTACGCAATTCTATGGCATCAGCTGCATAAATAAACTGGTCATAAATTGTCATCTGCATTTCAGTTACAAATTCCTTGAACAATTCCATCGACTTGGCAGCTTCTTCATGATTACCTTGGTACATATGAATGGTATTTGCCATGGTTTCCAGCAATTTATCATAAGGCGGTTTGGCCTCTGTCTTCATTTGTTCATATAAATGCCAAGCTTCATCATATTTTTGTAAAGATGCCAAATACGCGACTTCCTTAGAACCAAACATCAGTGACTGTGCTAATGGAGGCATAAATGACTGGCTTAATTCACGCATCTCAAATAACACATCCATGGCTTCATTGAGTCGCCCGGTCATAAATAAAACCATTTCCTTTTCACTCAATATTTTAACTTTATCATTATCAGACTCAGCTTTTCTAAAAAGCTCATCCAACTGTTCAATAGCCGGTTCAACTGAGCCGGATAAAGACATGATCTTTGCCAACCCAATATCCGCATCAATGCCATTGATACTGAGCAAACTGGCTTCATCATACATGTCTTTAGCTTCCTGCAAATCTCCAAACTGTAAGTATGTTGCTGCCATTTCTAAATACGGCTGTACCTGCCCTTGGTTTTTTGACAAGTAACCTTGTAACGTCGAAATGGCCTTCTCTTTATCACCTTTTAAGCGATATATTTTGGCTTGAGTGACCAACACCGATGAACTGGATTCTTGTAATTCACTTAATTTTTCATAGACCTGCAATGCATCATCTAACCTTTGGCCAACCATGATGTAATTTGATCCCAGTGCTTGTAGCGCTTCGGCGCTATCTGGAATGATTTTCACCCAATTTTCTAATACTTTAATGGCCTTGTCTTGTTCACCATTAACCGCATAGTAATTGGCTTTAACTTTAAATACCGATTCACGATATAGTTTGTCATCCAATTTCAGCGCCTCTTCTGAAGCCTCTTTGGCAGCATCCAAGTCGCCCAAACCCCGATACAAATCAACCAACATCACATAGGCTTCAGCCAAACTATTATCAAGTTCCAATGCAACTTTCAGGTGCTCTACACCTTGCATATAGTCATTGCTGAATGTGATCGAATTCAAAGCTTTAATCACCTCTTTAATGGCACCCAAATCTGTAGAAATATGTTCAGCAATGGCTAAATCAGGAATCAATGAAGGTTTAAAATTGGCTTTTTCCAGAATAAAAGCACCTAATTCTTCTGCCACATCATCCAAGGCAAACAACCAGTCATCGTGCGTGGCGGAGATGGTCGTTACCAATGCACCGGTTACCACATTAAATAAGGAAGCTTGAAATTCAATTTTCTCGCCATCTTTAGCAATTTCTCCTTTGACAATCCACTGTGCATCTTTTTCGCTGGCGAGACTCAAATCCAAAGATAAAGGTTCACCGATTGCATCATCAAACCCTCTGCTTCTGATGGCAGTCAACATAGAATCTGAGTCATAGGGAGTCTGTATGGTTATAATCGGACTGCGCATCAAATCCTTGCCGACCATCCACATGGCCCCATAGCTGAGCCAGTCCAAAGATTCATCTCCCGTTTTGTTCTCCCAGAAAAAGCCTGTGATTTTTTGATTCAAACCCGCTCTAGCAACTTCATATTCAACGATTTGTCCGGTATGTTCATCAACCAAGCTCATGATTTCAGTGGCTTGTACTTCAGGCTTAATGAAAGAGGTCACTGCAAACCATGCAATGACCAGATTGAAGGGAATAAATATCAATTGTTTTTGTGTCCATTTATCCTTGCCAGGTCGCCCATGGCCCCAGGCCAACAATCCAATTAACGGCAAAAAGGCAATCATGATTACAAAAACATAAGAAGAAAATTGTTGGTGAATTTCAAAACGTTCACTCATCCAATCTGCCATTTCTACAGCCAACCAAACAGCTGCTACATACATGCCGAGAATTTGGGGAACTCTGCGTTCTACAAGTTCAGAGAATAAACTCTTTTTGTGGGTCATGAATCATCCATCTATAATCTTTAAAATGCATTATACTATGACAATCAAAAATATAGAAAGCTCAACCGTGTCAGACGAAAAATTCATTGATTTAGAAACCCGCATCGCCTTTTTGGAGGACACCGTAGATGCATTGAATAAACTGGTTTACCAACAAAGCAAAGAGATTGCTCAATATGAACAAGCCCTGCAAAATATGACTAAACACATGAAACAAGTTCAAAGTGACATTGAAGAATTCAAACC
>JBPOFV010000269.1:0-3975 GCA_051252335.1 Marinicella sp.
CTAATGAATTAAATCCTATAAAGCCTGCCACAAAAATACCAATCATCACTAAATTGGCCGCTACTGAGTTTTTTGCCCACCAGGCAATCAAATTATTCATCATTACACCTCTTTTGTATGGCTTATAATTGCGTCACTAATTCGTCACTTTGTAATGCTTTTGAAATGGGTTCAACCAACATGCCATGAGCTGCATTAGGCACTGTTGATACAGCCACTTTTTCACCGACACTGACACCAGCACTTAACAAAACTTGGTTTTCAGAAGTTGAAATCACCTCAACCGATCTGATGTCTAATTTGTTTTCCTGATCAACCACATATACTTTATCTGCATTCCTTAATGCATCTCTTGGAATAACCATGGCTTGTTTAGACTCAACGCCTTCAATTTCAGCTTGTACAAACATACCTACTGCAAAAGGAACACCAAAATCAGCACCTTTTCCGTAGGGGTCTTTGACTTCTGCAGTGGCATAGATCAAACGTGTTTGTTGATCAACTGAGGCATTGGTTCTGATGATACGACCCGTCCAATGATGTTGTGTTCGACCCATATTGGTTGAAAATTTAACCACTGGACCTTCACCAGATTCAGCCATAAAACCCATGGGCAAATCCAACTCAGTTAATTGTAAATCAGTTAATGGCAAGCGCACTTCGACTGAATCAACAGAAAACACCTTCCCTAATTGAGTACCGGCCGTTATATATTGACCTAGTCCGACCATTTTGCTCACGACACGACCATTGAATGGAACTTTAATTTCTGTTCTGGCCACATTTAATCTGGCTTCTTTAAGGTCTGCTTTAGCTGCTCTTAAATTGGCTTCTGCTTCTAATACTTGAGGCTTATTCAACGCAAATGCTGTAGGCGTCACATCACCGCGTTTTTGCAACCAAGTGTCTTTTTTCATTTTTGCGTTAGCCAGTTCACGTTCTAAACCAACTTCTGCGGTAGCAACTTTGGCTTCTGCACGAATTACGGCTACTTTATAATCAGTATCATCTATCTTAATTAATGTGGTGGCAGAATTGAACTCGGCGCCTTCTGCAAACGAATCAGAAATACTTACTACATGACCAGTTACTCGAGAAGTTAAATTGATTTCTGTTTTTGGCTTCACTTCACCTTGCGATTTAACACCAGGGGTTATCACTTCTGATTTCACCTCATCCACATACAATGAGATCAATCTTTGGGTGGGTTCTTTCTTCTCAGGCTCTGGTTTTGAATCTGCCAGGGCTTTAACAACAAAAACGCTGATAAATATGACCATAATTGGGGCTAGGATTTTGGCTATTGTTTTCACGACTCATTCCTCTTTTAACAATGAATTTAAGGGTTATTTAGATGATTAACGGGGGAAGATAAACTAAGTTACAAATTTAAATACATTCATGACTAATGGCATAGACACTCATAAATACTTACTTTTATAACTCATTTATATCTACTTCCCATTTGGCGTTCTTATATTATTTGACCATAAAGACTGGTACAGATGAATGGGCTGATAGTCACCAATTACAGCATAATTCGTAGGCCATAAGTCATGAATTCACATAACCTCCCTGACTAATGGCACAAGGCAAACGCTGTTTAATTAACTATATTAATTGCTACCAATTGCATTGAGGACTGAAAATGACTGATACAAATAGTGCCAAAGAAAAAAGGTTGCCAATAAAACTAGACACGACAAGTAATGGAGAATTTTCTCCAATCAAGTTAAATAAACCTCAGCTATTTGCCAATCATTATGCCCACAAGCAGGTCGACAAAATCGCTAAAAGATTGAATCAAAGCAGGCGAACTTTTATCAAGTCAAGCTGTGGAGTTGCTTCAACATTATTGGCTTTTAACCATGCATTTGCGCAACATGGTTTGACCGGAGGTTATTATCAGTTGTCATCGGATTCTGCAACAGAAAACGATTTAGCCAATCATGAAGTTGCAGGCAATGAATTTATCTTTGACATCCAAGGTCATTTCGTAAACCCAAATGGCGATTGGCTTAAAAAATTGCCAGAACAAGCTAAACCATTTTCTTTTATGTCTAAGGCACAATGTGACTTGGCAAATAAACCAGACCCTCGAAGTTATTTGAATTGTTTGGGCAGTGATGAATTTATCAAAGATGTATTTCTGGATTCGGATACCGATTTGATGGTTCTGTCATTTGTTCCCTCATCAGCTGAAAATGAACCTTTAACCATTCAAGAAGCTGATGCCACTCGCCAAATCATCAGTCAGATGGATGGTGATCACAGACTGTTGTTACATGGACGTGTAAATCCCAACCAAGAAGGAGACCTTGCGGCCATGGATGGACTGGTAGAAGAGTGGAAAATTTCTGCTTTTAAAACCTATACGCAATACGGTCCTAATGGTATTGGTTATTGGTTGACCGATGATGTGGGACTGCAGATGATTGAAAAGGCCCAAAAACTTGGAGTAAAAAACATCTGTATCCATAAAGGCATCCCATTTGGCCCTAAGTCATTTGAACATAGCCTGTGCGATGACATCGGCAAGGCAGCAAAAATGTATCCTGATATGAATTTCATTGTTTATCACTCTGGATTTGACCATGGCTACAAAGAATCAGCATTCAGCCAGGACAATGAAAACCGAGGAATCGATTCGTTGATCCATTCGGTCATTAATAATGACATCAAACCCAACAGCAATGTGTACGCCGAATTAGGCAGCACCTGGCGTTTTCTGATGCGCGATCCCAATCAAGCAGCTCATGCCATGGCCAAGATGATCAAATACATAGGAACAGACAGTGTGTTGTGGGGCACTGATTCGATTTGGTATGGCTCACCCCAGGATCAAATTCAAGCCTTCAGGACTTTCCAAATATCTGCGGAATTTCAAGAAAAATATGGCTATGCGCCTATTGAGCAGATGACCAAAACGAAAATATTTGGATTGAATGCCACCAAGCCGTATCAGATCAGCGCCGCCGAAGTGGCTCAATTCATTGACAATGACCAAATTGCTAAAAACAAACAAAATTATTTGAATAACCCACAACCACATTTCAAAACATATGGGCCGAAAACCCGTCGAGAGTTTTTGAATTTAATGCAATGGGGGTGATGGTTTAGCTTGGGTCATGGAGAGCATCATGCGTTTTTTGATCCAATTCACACTGAATGGCAACACCATCAACAAACCAAATACATCGGTCAAAAGTCCCGGCAAGATGACCAAGATCAAAGCTAATAAAAAAATTATTTCAGTCAATATATGCATGGCTTGGTGTGATTCCTTCTCTGTCAAGGGTTCTTGAGATTTCAACTTATTCATCACCCTTTTCTGAGCTTTTTTACCCAAGGCATACTGCTCATCATGTCTGTAACCCATGCGGGTGACTAAAACCACACCGACCAAAGTGGTGGCCAAATACAAAGCAATGAGCTCCCACAAAGAAAAAGATTGATGAAGCTGTACCACCAGCATGATCTCTAAGACACCAATCAAGACAGAAATGATCAGTGGCTTGATGAATTTCAAGAACACCAATGCACCATTAAAAGTGATTGAACTTATCCAACTTGGTTTGGAGGTACAATTGGTTGTGAGGATTGTGACCTACTTTGATGGGCATGCGTTCTTTGACTGCCACACCTTGTGATTCAATCGCTTTGATTTTATCTGGGTTGTTGGTCATCAGTTTAACTTGTTTAACACCCAAGTGCTTAAATACCGCAGCCAGCATGTCATAATTTCGGTTGTCGGGCAAATGTCCCAATTGCACATTGGCATCAAAAGTGTCAAAGCCTTGATCTTGCAATTGGTAAGCTTTGATTTTCTCGGTCAAGCCAATACCTCGACCTTCCTGGCGCAGATAGACAATCAAGCCTTTTTCTGCTTTGGCCACTTGTTCCATAGCATAAGCCAATTGAGGCCCACAATCACAACGTAAACTGAACAAGCCATCACCGGTTAAGCATTCAGAG
>JBPOFV010000270.1:0-3971 GCA_051252335.1 Marinicella sp.
AGTCATTACAATCTAATTTCGTTGCATAATTGTTGCATGAAATAAGCCATAAGAAATCTAAATATTTCTAAAACTCAATGCTTGCATTGCAGATTGCCAATAAAATATTTTTAAAAACAAATTCATTTTGTTCTCGATACCTCATTCAAATAAACATTAAGTGAGAAAGAAATGAATAGACATTTATCAAGAATAGGGTGGTTGCTGATAAGCGGCTTGTCACAAGTGAATGCAGGTACAGGGAGTGGAGAAGGTGACTTCATTTCAGTTGGACCCTTGTCGGCTGGCGATTGTGACTACACAATAATTCAAGAGGCCATCGACCAAGAAACATTCGACATTCATGTGGTCACAGGCATATATGACGAAAACATCAGCCTTACTGATCAAGCAAGAGATCTGGTGGGTGGTTTTGCAGATTGTGAAGCAGCAGAAGACAATACAAGGGTTGTCGGAAGTCAATCAACCATACAGCCCAGTTCCGGTCATGCCATGCAAATATCATCAAACAATGAAGGTGGTAATGATTTTGTTTCCTTGACTGGGTTCGAAATTGTTCAAGGTGAAGCAGCTGGTTTCATTCCAGCTGGTGGGATTACTGTTTTTGGTGATGTTGATTTGGCTATTTTTGAGTCAAGAATTGCTGACAATGTAGGTCAATTAGGCGGCGGTATATTTGTACAAGAACCTGCAACATTGTATGTCAGAGACAGTCAAATTGAAAACAACACGGCGTTTGATGGTGGTGGTATATATTGTATCGGCTGTAATTTGACTTTGAACAGTGGGGCTGGCATTTTTAACAACCATGCCATAGGTCTTGAAGAATCATTCGAAGGCAATGGAGGCGGCCTACATATCAGTTCCAATGCACAAGTTTTGTTGTTCAATGGTTCCAGTACTCCTGCAAGTGATCATTTGGGAATTCATCAGAATGCTGCACTTGAAAAAGGCGGTGGTATTTACATCAGAGAATCCGAACTCATGGCTTATGGTAATGATTTTTTTGGTTTTGGTGATAACACCTCTCCAGTCAACATAACCGCAAACAATGCCTACAGTGGAGGTGGGATGTATGCTGAATTTGATGTGATTATTAACGCCACAGCAATCGATGTGAGCAACAACACGGCTGCCTACTCTGGCGCGGGAATGAGAATCAATTTTGATTCTATTTTAAATGTACATGCAGAGGATTTATTCGCGGATGAAATCTGTTGGAACACCAACAAGCAACAATGTAACCGATTTCTAGGAAATCAAATAATCGACAATGAACTCGTTAATCATTATGGCGCAGCAATTGTCAGCGCCTTAAGTGAAATCAACATCAGCAATACTTGGTTTGAAGGCAACCACTTAAGCGATTCAAATGGCAGAGGAACAGTGATATTCTCTGAGGCAGATAAGGTTTTCATTCAGAACAGCGTCATGTATGCGAATAATGATGTGGCAGGTGAAGATCAAAATGTGATCGATACTTTCTTCACAGACTTTGAAATGAATCAAAGCACTTTGGTTGATAATGATATCAATCAAGCCGTTGTGAGAGTTTGGGATGTTGATGAAGATGATTTCATCATTCAGAACAGCATCATTCATAACCAAGGAGATGACTTAACTGTTCTCTTAGAAGGTGATGGTAATGAATTTTTGTCGTTCAATTGTATGGTGGTTCATGAACAGTTGTCTTTTACTGGGTTAGGCTCTGTGATCAATGTGGCCCAGGCTGATCCTCATTTCTTTGATCGTTCAGCTGGTGATTTCAATTTGTATTCTGAGTCTGTTGCTGCCATTGATCGATGTCAGCCAGTAGGTTTACCCATTCCAACTTATGATTTGAACTTAACGCAGCGAGATGTAGATGTTGTTGGTATGGGTAATGACGAATCTGCATTTACCGTTGATATAGGAGCGATTGAATATCAAGGCAGTGATGACCTGTTGGATGTGATATTCAAAACTTCATTTGAACCTATTTTTTAATTATTGAATGAAGTAAATGATAAACAAATGATCGAGATCAATGGTTTAAGTAAAGAAATGATGTTCCTTTAAATTTTAAACAAAATCAATCTGATCTCGATACAACATTCAAATAAACACAGAACGAGTAAATCAAAATGAAAAATCAATTAATAATAATGACATGGTTGATATTAGGCAACCAGACAGGCGCGAAGGCTGGAGCTGGTGGAGAAATTATTTCTGTTGGACCTTTGTCAGCAGGAGATTGTGATTACACCTTAATTCAAGAGGCCATTGATCAAGAAACATTCGACATTCATGTGGTCACTGGCATATATGATGAAAGCATCAGCCTTACCGATCAAGCAAGAAATCTGGTGGGTGGTTTTGCAGATTGTGAAGCAGCTGAAGACAGTTTCAGGGTTGCCGGAAGTCAATCTACCATACAGCCAAGTGCCGGACATGCGATGCTTGTTTCGTCAACCAATGAAGGCGGTAATGATTATGTTTCCTTGACTGGGTTCGAAATTGTTCAAGGTGAAGCGGTTGGTTTCATTCCAGCTGGTGGAATGACTGTTTTTGGTGCTGTTGATTTAGCCATTTTTGAATCAAGAATTGCTGACAATGTCGGTCAATTAGGTGGTGGTATATTTGTACAAGAACCTGCAAGTTTTTACATCAAAGACAGCATGATAGAAAATAATACGGCTTATGATGGTGGAGGAATTTATTGTTTGGGTTGTGATATGACCATTGACAGCGATACAGGAATTCATAATAACCAAGCCCTTGGTCAGGAAGACAATTTCGATGGGAATGGTGGTGGTATTTACATCAGTGAACAAGCGCAAGTTTTGCTATTTGCAGGTTCTCAAAATGCAACATCTGATCATTTAGGTATCCATCAAAATGATGCTTTAAAATATGGTGGTGGTATCTATGTGGTTGAGTCAGATCTCTTCGCCTATGGCAATGAGTTCTTTGGATTTGGTGACAATACAAGACCTGTGAGTTTAACCAACAATACTGCAAATTATGGCGGTGGCTTGTATGCAGCTTACAATGTGACAGTGAATGCCACGGCTATTGATGTCAGTAACAACCAAGCTGTGATGTCTGGGGCTGGTATGGCTGTTGAATTCGGAGCAATTTTGAATATTCATGCTGAAGATTTATTTGTTTCAGAAACATGCTGGAATACCTATAAGCAACAATGCAATCGAATGATGAACAATCAAATTCCATTTAACGAAACACCTCATAGATATGGTGGAGCCATAAAATCTGCGGTGGCTGAAATCAGTGTCAGTAATACTTGGTTTGAAAACAATGGTGTCGGTGGTGGTGATGGTCGTGGAGCTGTTTGGTTTGCTGAAGGCGATGATATCTATATACAGAACAGTGTGCTGTATAAAAACGGAGATCTTTCAGGAGATGATCGAAATATCCTTGATGTTTGGCACTCGGAATTTCATCTAACCCAATCCACAGTTGTAGATAATTCGGTGGCTTCAGTCTTGATTAGGGCCAATGATGATTTTGATGAAGAATTTTTAGTGACCAACAGCATTATTCATAACAACGATGGGGTGCCAGTCATGAACCTTGAAGGTGATGAAGAAGCTTTCTTGTCTTTTAATTGTTTGTTGGTACATGAACAGACTTCGTTTGCTGGATTAGGTTCAGTCATCAATGTGGTTACTGCCGATCCACAGTTTTTAAACCGAGCAGGCGGTAATTTAAATTTATATTCGAATTCACTTCAAGCCATAGATCGTTGTCAAGCTGCAGGGGCGCCGCAACCAAATTATGACTTAAATTTAACTTTTAGGCAATTTGATGTAATTGATATGGGCAATGATGGCAATGATTTTATATTTGATATAGGTGCCATCGAATATCAAGGCAATGATGACTATGTGGATGTGATATTCAAGAATTCATTTGAGCCAATTTTCTAAAGGCAATAATTAGCTAAAGATTATCCATTGATTGTGATCAAC
>JBPOFV010000271.1:0-3964 GCA_051252335.1 Marinicella sp.
ATTGATGATGGCGTCGTCAGCTTCCAATCTGAATAATCTGGGTTTGTCATTGCCAGCTTGTGGCTTGGGTGTGATCGTACCAATTTCTAAAAAACCGAAGCCTTGTTTACTTAATCCATGAATGGCATCACCATTTTTATCAAATCCAGCAGCCAATCCCACCCGATTTGGGAAAGTGACTCCCATCAACTCAATCGGGTCTTTAACCTGTTTAGTTTTGGAAAAAATGGATAAAGGTGAACCCAATGCCTTGATGGCCAAATCATGCGCCAATTCAGCGGGCAGGGATTGTAATGTTTTTCGGGCAAAGAATTCGATCATGGCTTGGTTATTAATGGTGACAATTTATAAGTGTGAATTTTAATTCATTTGTATTCAATTAAACAGGGTCAAAATTCACATGGCATCTTACTACCGTCGTCCTCGGGTGGGCTTAATGGTCCTACTTTTGGTGACCCAGGGATCCAGTTAGTAAATAATTATACCCTTTATGAATTTAACTGACTAAAAGATCTCGTACCTGTGGATCCTGCGATCAAGTCGCAGGATGACGGAATTAAGATTATGGGTAGCGTTTGGAGGGGCTTCGACTCCGCTCAGCCAGCGGTAACCCGTTCACTGAGCGAAGCCGAAGTGCATGTCGGTTCAGATTGACATTTCCAATAAAAAAAGGGCCCATCAGGCCCTTTTTTAAACTCAAGCTTAACTTAATACTAAATATCAAATTTAATACCTTGTGCCAATGGCAATTCAGTTGAGTAGTTGATGGTGTTGGTTTGTCTGCGCATATAGGCTTTCCATGCGTCTGAACCAGCTTCGCGTCCGCCACCTGTTTCTTTCTCGCCACCAAAAGCACCACCAATTTCAGCCCCTGAAGTGCCGATATTGACATTGGCAATACCGCAGTCAGAACCCGCTGATGACAGGAACTGCTCAGCTTGGCGTAAGTCATTGGTGAAGATGGCAGATGATAAACCGTGAGCCACATCATTTTGTGATTCAATCACAGCATCCAAATCATTAAAAGTCATGACATACAGAATAGGCGCGAAGGTTTCAGTTTTAACCACATCCCAATCGCCTTGAGCTTTGATCACGCAAGGCTCAACGAAATTGCCGGGACCATCTACGCGTTTTCCGCCAGTCATTACTTCACCACCGGCAGCTTTGGCTTTTTCAACTGCATCCAAATACATCTGTACCGATGGCTCATCAATCAATGGTCCCATCAAAGTATCGGCATTCAGTGGATTGCCAATCGGAACTTGTTTATAAGCTTTAACCACAGTATCGATTAAGTCATCAGCAATGTCTTCATGAACGAATAAACGACGGGTTGTGGTGCAACGTTGACCCGCAGTACCGACAGCACCAAATACAATCGCAGGTACGGCTAATTTTAAATCCGCAGTTTTGTCGACGATCAAGGCATTGTTACCACCCAATTCTAACAATGAACGACCCATACGCTTAGCCACTTGTACACCCACTTGGCGACCCACATGAGTAGAACCAGTGAAAGAAACTAAGTTGACACGTTTGTCATCAACAAACTTCTTGGCCAATTCATTGCTGTTGTCATTGAATAACAAGAAAATTGGTGGGAATCCGGCATCTTTAAGTGCTTCATTACAGATGTTTTGTACGGCAATCGAGCATAAAGGTACTTTTTGAGAAGGTTTCCATATGGAAACGTTACCACAGATGGCTGCCACAAAAGCATTCCATGACCATACAGCCACAGGGAAGTTAAAGGCGGAAATGATGCCCACAACACCGATTGGGTGCCATTGATCATACATTCTGTGTCCTGGGCGTTCAGAGTGCATGGTGTTACCATACATCATGCGAGATTGACCCACAGCAAAATCTGCCATATCGATCATTTCTTGAACTTCACCATCACCTTCTGATTTGATTTTACCCATTTCAGCGGCTACCAATGAACCCAGTGCATCTTTGTGCTTGCGTAAGGCCTCACCAACCAACCGCACAGCTTCACCACGTAATGGGCCTGGTACTTTACGCCATTCTTTAAACACATCTTGTGCTTTGTTGATCACGTTTTCATAATCAGCATCAGATGCTGATACGACTTTACCCATCAACTCACCAGTTGCTGGATTGTGGGATTCAATCAAACCAGCTGAAGTATCAGTTGACCATTCGTTGTGGCCGGTACACGTTCCATAATTAACGTCTTTAAGGCCTAATTCTTGCATAAAATCCATCATAATTTCCTCAGAGTTTTTCCATCATTTCAGGAATAATTTTAAATAAGTCGCCTACCAATCCTACATCAGCCACTTCAAATATCGGGGCATCACCATCTTTATTGATAGCAACAATGGTGCCAGCATCTTTGATACCAGTTAAATGTTGAATGGCACCAGAAATACCAAAACACATATATAGATCCGGTGCAATGATTTTTCCAGTCTGACCTACTTGCATATCATTCGGTACATAACCAGCATCAACTGCAGCACGAGATGCGCCAGTTGCTGCACCCATTTTATCGGCCAAGTTGTAAACAATTTCGAAGTTCTCTGCAGAACCAACACCACGACCACCAGAAATCACTTTGCTGGCAGTTTGTAAGTCTGGACGATCAGAGTTGCCACTGGCTAACTGAACAAATGAGGTGTGCGTTGCCGCCGTAGACAATGTTGATTCAACAACCGTTGCTTGTCCATCAGATGATTTATCAGCAGGGAATGATGCCGTTCTGACAGTGGCCACAATTTGAGCTGTATTTGTTTTTACCGTGATGATCGCATTACCCGCATAAATAGGGCGCTTGAATGTATTGGCATCGATGATTTCCATCACATCACTGACTTGATTCACTTCTAATAATGCGGCCACTCTAGGCATCACATCTTTACCGAATGTAGTTGAAGGGCCAAATACATGGCTGTAATTTTTACCCATGTCAGCTATGGTTGGTGCAATTGAAGCTGCCAATTGATCATGGTTATCGCCACACTGAACAAAGTTAACTTGGTTAACGCCACTTAAAGTAGCAACCTGTGCAGCCAAACCGGAATCGCTAGCAAACAGAACCACATCAATATTTTCAGCATTCATTTGCTTAGCAGCGGTTAATACTTTGGCCGTAGATTGGTTTATTTTAGAGCCGTTGTGCTCGGCCAATATCAATACTTTACTCATGATGCCAACCCCTTGTCTTTTAATATTTCAATCAATTCATCTACTGACTCAACCATCACACCTTTTTGCCGAGGCTGAGGAGATTCATGTTGTAGTACTTCAATGGCCTGTCCTTTAGGTGCAGGCACCAAGTCAGCAATGGCTTGCACACCCAATGGTTTGCGCTTGGCTTTCATGATGTCTGGTAATTTAACAAATCGAGGCTCATTCAAGCGCAAGTCTGTTGAGACCACCGCAGGTAATTCAACCTGGATAGTTTCTAAGCCTGCATCCACTTCACGAGTTACTTGAATGCTGTTACCATCAACGAATTCAACCTTAGAAGCAAATGTCGCTTGTGGACGATCCCATAAAGTTGCCAGCATTTGTGGTGTTTGGTTGTTGTCGTCATCAATGGCTTGTTTACCAGTGATCACCAAACCAGGTTGTTCCTGTTCAATGACTTTTAATAACACTTGTGCTGCTTGTAATGGCTGAACTGGAGCAGCAGTTTCAACCAATATGGCACGATCCGCACCCATGGCCATCGCAGTTCTGAGTTGTTGTTGTGAATCATTGTTGCCAATGGTGACAACGATGACTTCATCGGCTTTGCCTTGTTCTTTGATTCGCAGTGCTTCTTCAATGGCGATTTCGTCAAATGGGTTGATGCTCATTTTGACACCATCTGTGGCCACACCTGAGCCGTCAGGTTTAACCTGAACCCTTACGTTGTAGTCCACAACGCGTTTGATAGCTACAAGAATTTTCATGTGAGATTTACGGTCTATTAAAAGGCGTGGGATTATAT
>JBPOFV010000272.1:0-3953 GCA_051252335.1 Marinicella sp.
AAGATGGTGTTGAAGTCAGCGACAATGACCCAGACAAATTTAAAAAAGCAGTACATATGTCATCCATTCATGTCGATGCTGGCATGCATTGTGTTGATTGCCATTATGGACAAGACAGTCATGGCAATGGTCACTTATATGGTGAAGTGGCTGCTGCTGTTGAAATTTCTTGTGTGGACTGTCATGGCACTGCCCAAGCCTATCCAAATTTATTTACTTCGGGACCAGCAGCATTAGATGGGGGCATGGATTTATCTGCCATCCGAAACCCAGATGGCAAAAAAAGATTCGAGTGGATGGGAAGCGACTTAGTACAAAGGTCTGTTATGAATCCAGAATTAGAATGGAAAGTCAGTTTAATCAAAGATGCTGTAGACCCGGACAATACACACTATAACCCCAAGGCAGCAAAAGCCAAGTTGATGAGTAAAAACACCGACACTCAAAGTTGGGGACAAGATGTGAGTCCAGAAGAATTAGCCCACTCTTATGAGGAAATGGAATGTTATACCTGTCATACATCATGGACCACCAGTTGTGGAGGCTGTCACTTACCAGGTGAAGCCAACCAAAAAACTGAACGCCATCATTATGAAGGCGGGACCACCAAAAACTTTGCCACATATAATCCACAAGTGGCCCGAGATCAAATGTTCATGCTGGGCAAACGGGAATCAGCCAAAGGTGGTAAGTATGCACCCGTGCGATCAACTTCAGCATTGGTTTTGTCTTCAAACAATGCCAATCGAGAAACCATTTATATGCAACAGCCTCCGATTGCAGCCAGCGGGTTCAGCTCACAGGCTTTCAACCCACATTTTCCACACACCACGCGCAAAACTGAAACCAAAACATGCAATGATTGCCATTTATCGAAAACCAATGACAACAATGCCATCATGGCCCAATTGTTGATGTATGGAACTAAGTTCATAGACTTCATTGGCCATTATGCCTGGGTCGGCGGGGCCGAAAATATTACTGGCATTGAAGTAACAGAATGGCAAGAGCCTCAAGCTGTGATTGGCAGCTATTTACAAAAATATGCTTACCCAGATTTTTATCAAAATCACCAAGACAATGACAACACATTGAAACATGCACATGAACACCGATCTGGTATTGCACGATGTTTACAATTACGAGGTGAATATTTATTTGTTGCTGAAGGTGAGAATGGGATTCAAGTTTATGATGTTGCCAGCATAGCTAACAAAGGTGTCTCTCAAAGAATAATCACCGCACCACTAAGTCCTCTGGGACATGATTCACACCTCGAGACCGAGGATGCCACTTGCCTGGTATTACCGACAACTCAGCCCATTCACCCAGAGAGAAATCAAGGCGATTTGATGCGCAACATCAATCAAGAACAACCCTTTCACCCCATCTATAACTACGCCTTGGTAACTGACTCTCAAGAGGGGCTGATTTTATTCGATGTCAACACATTTTCAGATGGTGATATGAACAACAATAAAATCTCGCGGGCTTTAACCTGGAATGAAAACCAAATTTTGAAGGGCGCAAAACACCTGACATTAGGAGGTTATTATGCCTATGTAATTACTGAATATGGTTTGGTGATATTGAACTTAAATGATCCGCTTAAGCCCAAATATGTAAAGCGCATTGAATTCAATCAACCTCAAGCAATTCAGATTCAATTTCGCTATGCTTTTTTGACTGATGCTGATGGACTAAAGGTCATCAATATCACCAATCCGGAACAAGCACAACTGATAGAAAACAACACCATAGCTTTATCAACAGCCAGAAAATTGCATCTTGCTCGAACTTTTGCCTATGTTGCCAATGGCAATGAGGGTATTGCTATCATTGACATCAAAAACCCTGAAAAACTGAAGCTGCTAACTAAATACAATGCCAATAATTCACTGCATGACGCTTATGACATAACGGTGGCAACGACCAATGCCAGTTTATTCGCCTATGTCGCAGATGGTGACGGCGGTCTTAAGGTTCTACAATTAACTTCTCCCAGTTCGCAGCCTAAGTTCTATGGATTCAGCCCAGAACCACAACCCGAATTAATTGCCAGTTATCAAACCAGTTCTGCGGCATATTCATTATCAAGAGGCTTAGAGAGAGATCGTGGCGTGGATGAAACGGGTGGCCAAGTGGCAGTGTTTGGGCGATTAGGTTCAAGACCACTCACCTTGGATGAAATGCGGAAAATGTATTTGAATGATGCGGGACAACCTTGGTATGTAGATGAATAAACTCAGCCAATATAGATTCGTTTTTACCCTTGGATTGGTGTTCCTCATAAACATGAGTTCAGCGGCTACATTACCACAACTTAGCGATGACAAACACATGGGTGTTGCAACCTGCGCCAGTGGAGTTTGTCATGGTAAAAGCGCAGCTGACACAAACAGTCCAGTCATGTTGAATGAGTACCGCACCTGGCTCAGTGAAGATGATCATTCGAATGCTTACAAAACGCTGTTAACACCCCATTCGAAATCTATAGCCCGGAAACTTGGACTACCCAGTGCACACACAGCAAAGATTTGCCTTGATTGTCATGCTGACAATGTTCCTACCGATCAACGTGGTCGTCGATTTCAAATCAGTGATGGCATTGGATGTGAAGTCTGTCATGGCGGATCAGAACGATGGCTATCTGAGCACACTGAAAAAACAGCCACGCATGCATCGAACATAGAACTGGGCTTATACCCATCGGAACGACCCCGTGAAAGAGCAGAATTGTGCTTATCATGTCATTTAGGAACTCAAGACAAATTCACCACTCATAAAATCATGGGAGCCGGCCATCCTCGTCTCAGTTTTGAATTAGAGTCATTTACATTCAATCAACCAGCCCACTATAAAATTGACCGTGATTATGAACAGCGTAAAGGTTCTATTGCCAGTGTAAACATGTGGTTGGCAGGGTTGTTATACAAAGCCCAAAACCAACTGGCTTTACTCAAGTCAGATCGCTTTGGTTCACAAGGCCTATTTCCAGAATTGGCATTTTATGAATGTCATGCTTGTCACAGGCCAATGGCCATTAGTCGTCTGCCACTAGAACAATTAAGTCATCATTTACCCACAGGAACTGTTCGACTCGATGATGCCGCTTTGGTCGTGTTATCATCAGTACTAGATGCCACTAAAAACACCAAACATGAAGCATTAACCGCAGCAATTAAGCATTTTCATCAAGCCAGCTTGAACAATAAAAACGCATTACAGGCATCAGCAGATCAGTTACTAACAATCATTTATTCAATCGCAGATCAATTGATAGATAAAACTTATACCGCGCAAGAAAAATCAAACATCAGGACAGGATTGCTGCATGATGCAGCCAATGGGTTCTTTAAAGATTATTCTGGTGCTGAACAGGTTTTTCTTGCTGTAGAAACCCTATCCATCGACCTCAAAGATGACAATCGAATTCAAAAACAATTAGATGATTGGTTTGATTCGGTTAAAGATGAAGATAATTTTATACCGGCACAATTTTCTGGATTGGCTGGCCAACTCAAAGACCAGCTTTAATCTTATTTTGCAATTTAAAGATTTGTGATCGCTAAAATCAACATCACAACTGGTCAAATAACTAAAACAGTGATTTAATAACAGGGTTTTAAATAAGATGTGATGTCTGAATCAGAAGAACTAAAAAACATGGCCAATAAAGAGATACGCAATCAGGTGTTTTCATTGATAGCCCAAGACGGCACTCGCTTCATCATTGAACAAGTGGCAACAGTGGGCCGAGGCAAGGACAGCCACATAAAAATTCTTCATAAAAAAATATCCAGAAATCATGCTGTATTAAGTATCAGTAACAACAACCTCATCATTAAAGACATGGGTTCAAGTAATGGCACTTCAGTAAATGATGAAATTATAACCGCTGAAGTTACACTGATTCATGGTGATCAGATAAAATTCGATGAGCTGTTGTATAC
>JBPOFV010000273.1:0-3939 GCA_051252335.1 Marinicella sp.
GGGTAATATTATGAACAATCAAAATTTATTCAGTCAATCATATGACGAAATCATCAAGAACATTTTAGGTGATGGCACCCATTACTTCCAAATGCTAGGTAATCCACAATCTTTTAATTGGCCTGTTGCGCCAGTGGGGCAATTATCTCCAGAGGCTTATCAGTTAATGAGTGCCGCACCAACCTATAGTCCAATTGGAGAATTTGGCGGTGTGGGCGAATCCACACTGTTTTCTAATTACAAACAAATATTTTCACATGTGGGATTCAATACCAGTCCTGAACAGGCGGAACAAATCAAAAAGTTGTCAGATAAAGCAACTACCGCACAAAACAACATGACCAATGCCATTACAGATTCAAATACAGCATATAACACAGCCAAACAAAATGGCGGTGCTGTATTTGAGGCTGAATACCCAACCATTCAAAAATGGTTGGCAGGTCCAGGCAGTACATACCAAAAGGAAATCGCAACATACAAGAAAGAAGCCGATGAAATATTTAACCAAATTCAAGCTTTGAATGAAGCCAATCAACCAACCACACTTCAAGAAGCCATGAATTTAGTTAAGTTGCCTTCAGGTTCACCCAGTGGTGGGAATGTTCCCAGAGGTTGGGCAGTGGTTAAAGACCAATCAGGAAATTTACAGTGGCAGCCATCTTTCAAAATTTCCACAGACAGTCAAAACTGGAGACAGGAATTAACCAACGGTAGCATAGGTGAAAAAACCATTTCCCTAAGTGCATCTAAATCTGATGATTCAATCACCAAGTCTTGGGCAGGAGCAAGTGTTTCATATTCATCCTTTTTCTGGGGTGCTTATGCCAATGGCAGCTGGTCAAAAACAGACATTTCTGAATCAGATGACAGCATAGAAGCAACGATTACGCTTAAATCGGCCACTCATGTCTTGGTGTCACCTGGCGATTGGTACGATGGTGGTTTCATGAAACAGCTGGCCAATGCTGGTAACAGTGGTTCAGGTTATCAGATTCTGTCGCCTTACACAGCTGATGGTGAGCATGGTTTATTCGGTAAAGATGGATTATGTTCAACAATGATCACAGGATTAGTGGTTGCTTATAAACCATCGTTCAGTGTAACCATGAAGTCCTCTACATACCAAAAGCATGAACAAGAAATTAAAGCAGCGGCTGGGCTCCGAATAGGTCCATTTTCTTTCGGTGGCAGTGGTGGACACTACTCTCAGAATGTATCAACCACAGGAAACACAACCACCTTGACTGGAGGATCAACTTCAGATGATCCAGTTATTCTCGGTGTAACAGTTGGATTCCCAGGTACTGGAAAACCTTAATTCCTATCAGGTGACAACACGTATAAAACTTGGCTCTGTATGGAGCCAAGTTTTATCAATAAATTTTTTATACACAAGAAAAGCCATGAACAGTCTGATCTTACAATACACCAAACAGCTAGAACGATTGATTGCTGATGATCATATTCGAACAGGCAATGCGCCAAGCTTGCCATCAGCACAATTGGTTATGCCAACCATTCCATGGGATTGGCCACCAGCTCCTGTTGGTACCATGTTAAATAGCGCCACACAATTGGCTGATACGATGCCAATTTCAAGTCAAACTGAAACGTATTATCAACCCTCTGCCAATGTCTTCAGCCAAAATTACCGGACATACTTGAGCCTGGTTAATGGAACATCACAACCGATTAAAAGGTTGGTTAAACAGGCACGTCACAAGATAGCAGTGCCATCAGGAAACCCTGCCAATGACCCTAAGCCACCGGGATGGTCTATTGAAAAAGTGAATGGAATTCTGCGCTGGTGTCCAGCATGGGTTTTCAGTGACACAGCAACAGATTGGCAACAAAAAGTACATGATGGCAGCATTCGAAACCCAGGTACAGTTACCATTAAATTAAGAAAAGGGGCCAGCCAACAGCGATTATTAGTAACCAAAAAACTTGGCTCAACAGTGACTGTGCCATTGGATGCTGATGCCAATTTCGAAAAAGTGGTCATTGAAGCCAGCGCATGGGGACAAATTTCAATCAACCCGGGGAGTTGGTATGACTCATCAATTATTGCATTGACATCAAACGAATTAAGTCCTGCCCTAAGAAAAAAATTCTTTGCAACAACAGGATTATTAGCCAGCCGAGTGTCCTCATTTTATGTGGCATATAAGGTAAAAATTAATTTTCATGGCGAAAACTTCAGCCAGCAAGACCTCAACCAAGACAACCAAGAAATATGGGCTATGGGTATCCAGGTTAAAGCTGTTGAAACAAAAATTCCAGACTGCATACAGTTCATAGGATCAACACCAGACCCTGTGATTGTTGCGGTTGCTATAGAGAAAATGAATTGAATGGCTGCAGAGCTATTCAATAGGTAATTCAACGGCAATTAGTTTTATTAATTGTGTTGAATCAATTTAAAACCAACGGAGAAATAACATGAGAAAGAAAACAGCGATATTAATCATCAGCGGAGACTCAGATCAAGCTGGATTGGGTGTCGGAAATACCATCGTGGGTAGTGGGATGATGGGAAAAGTAGACATGACAGTGACTGGATTTCAACATCAAACTGAATTTAAAGATCAGCCGATAGTACTTCAAGTGAAAGAACAAAGAGGTACCTATTTTGATGATGAACATCCGATTACTTTCATTCGCTATAACAACATGAGAAGTGAAGCCAAAGTAACAACATGTACATATACATCTTAGTGAAAAGATGGAAATGTTAATAGCTAATTGAACATCAAATTTAATAAAAAAATAGAGGTAAAAATAATGTGTTATGAAGGTATGACAGAAGAAAAATTTAGAGACATCATTCCCATCGGTGAAATACAAATTTACGATGGTAATTGTTGGGCAACAACTTTATCCATGATGCTGAGGTGTCATGGATTTGATGTCAGCCAATCATATGTAACAAGCTTATTCCATGAATGGCGGTTCGAAGGTGTTACTTCAGGGCAAATGGATCAATTGGTTCATTTCTTTAATAAGCACTGGTTGAAAAAGAAAAACTGGGTCATGAAAACAGTTGATGGATGGGTGCAAATGCTCAACTATCTTGATCAATTTGCACCGGTTCAAGTATTTATTAAGCATCATTTTGTGTTATTGCTCGGCTATGATACAGCAGCAGAAACGGTTGTGTTTTTTGATCCTTGGGACGGCGCTGTACGAGAAATCACAGTGCAGCGTTTCAGTGAGTTACTGCCCAAAGAATCTGTTTATATGTATAAAGAATGAAGATCAATAGTCATCATTGCAGTTGATTTGGTGTGAATATATTAACGGCAGGAATCCATCAAAATTCAATAAGATATGCAGATGATATTAATTGAAATTTGAGTCATGGGATACTATCGAAACTGGTTAATTGAGTCTTTCAATTCGACACATGCCTGTAAAGCGGCAGCTGCATAAGTGTCTTTGTGATCACCTGCATAAATGATGCCACGTGAAGATGAAATGATCAGGCCTTTGCCGTCACTTCTTAAGCCAGCTTTTAATGTGGCTTGGATATCACCACCTTGAGCGCCAATGCCAGGAATCAATAAAGGCATGTTGCCAACTATAGACCTGATATTGGCCAATTCAGTAGGGTAGGTTGCGCCGACAACCAGTAGCAAATTGTTGTTTTGGTTCCAATCAGAACAAGCTTTTTTGGCCACTGTTTGGAACAATGTGTCACCATCAGATAAGGTCAAGTTTTGTAATTCACCTGAACCGCTGTTCGAAGTTTTGCATAGCACCACCACGCCTTTCTCTCTGAACTTGGTGTATGGCTCAATGGTGTCACCTCCCATGTATGGGTTGACGGTAACCGCATCGGCTTGATAACGAACAAAAGCTTCTTGGGCATATTGATCCGCAGTGCTGCCGATGTCACCTCGTTTTGCATCCAATATCACCGGTATATTGGGGTGG
>JBPOFV010000274.1:0-3931 GCA_051252335.1 Marinicella sp.
CAATTGACATGCAATCAAACAGTCCAAAAAGTTTGGCTGTCCAACGATCGCTGATCATCAGCATTAAATTTCCCCTTTTATTACACCTTTATAATAGGCGAAATCGAAGCATCATTCAATCAGTAATCCAGCCACGAGAAGGCTCATTGATTATATTTTAAAGATATTTGAGTTATTGAGAATAGCTTGTGGTTGCGATCAATTATGAAATTTTGACAGAGCTATGGGATTGCCACGTCGCTTCGCTTCTCGATAACTGCTCCTGCGTTATTCTAATTAGTTGCATCCATGCAACGATCGCAATGACATTCAGTTTGTTTATGCACAAAAATTCCCTGGCATTACGAGCGAGATACGAGTACGGCAATCTCTAATAACTCAACCATTTTTAAAACAACTCTTCTGATAAATCCTTCCAGTTGGGGTTCAATGTTTCTATAAGCTCTATTTTCTTTTTTCTGCTTCCTGCTTTGATTTGCTTTTCTCTTAAAATGCAGCTTTCAATATCGTCACCAACTTCGAAAAAAACTAACTTACTGCAGTTATATTTCGCTGTGAAACCGCTGAAAGTTTTGTTCTTATGTTGGTAAACACGCTGTTCTAAATTGCTGGTTACACCTGTGTATAAAACTGTATTATTTAGATTCGTAACTATGTAAACACATCCTTGTTTCATTGATTTTTTTTGATTTTAGTCTAAATATATTAACAAGTATTCTTCATATGTACAACTTGAGTGGAGTTTATTCAATTTTTTTCATATGACAAAAACACCGTCATTGCGAGGGAGGTACGACCGCGGCAATCTCTGGACTTCTACGCAATCTCCATAAATAATATTTCGGCAGAATTAGGGGATTGCCTCGTCGCTTCGCTCCTCGCAATGACATTCAGTTTGTTTATGCACAAAAATTCCCTGTCATTACGAGCGAGGTACGAGTGCGGCAATCTCGGGACTACTACGCAATCTCCATCAATCATATTTCGGCAGATTTAGGGGATTGCCACGTCGCTTCGCTCCTCGATAACTGCTCCTGTGTTATTCTAATTAGTTGCATCCTTGCAACGATCGCAATGACGTATGTTTTGTTAATTTAATCTTGAATTATAGCGTTGACTATTTAACTTTTAACCAATTCAGACAAATCGGCTATGGAACTGGTTAATTGACTGAAATGAGCCAGTTGAATCAATCTATTCATTCGAACTTTTTCATCATCCATATTAACCATCACATGTTCAAAATATTGGTCTAAAGGCTCTGCCAAAGATGATAACAATTCATAGCCATTTTCATACTTTTTATCTCTAACCAATGCTTGGAATTCAGATTGAATTTTTCCAATTTCTTCATTTAACTGAACCTCATAATCAGAATCAAAAAGATTCACATCTACTTTCTGCTCTGCAAGGTCAATTGCAAGATTTGCTTTAGCAATGATATTAACAGAACGTTTATTGGCTTCAATCAAAGATTTGGCATAGGGTTGTTTTTTAAATGCTTCGGTGGCATCCAAACGGTCTTTTAAATTAACAAGTGTTGTCGTAGTTATGTTATTTGTGGCGCTGATTGCATCATGTGAATAACCGTTGTTGACAAACTGATTCCTGATTCTGTCATCGAAAAAAGTCAGAATTTCTTCTTTGGTGTCATCTGAAACTACAACTTGCTCTGAAACAATTTTGATTGCTTCAAAAATAAGATCAACATAATTAACACCCAACTCTTTATCTGTCAGTATATTAATCACACCCAACGCAGCTCTTCTCAATGCAAAAGGATCTTTAGAACCTGTAGGTTTTTTCCCAACCGCAAAAATGCCACATAATGTATCGACCTTATCAGCAATGGATAAAGCCTGACCTAATGACCTTTCTGGTAACTCATCACCGACAAACTTTGGTAAGTACTGGTCACGAATGGCCTTGGACACTTCATCCGACTCACCTTGAGCTGCAGCGTAATAGCCACCCATTAGGCCTTGTAAATCTGGAAATTCATCGACCATATCAGACATCAGATCACACTTCATCAACCTGGCTGCTTGTTGACCGTCAGCTTTATCGAAGTTTAACTGTGGCGCCATCCATTGCATCAATTTGGCCACCCGGTCTGCTTTTTCCATGTAAGAGCCCAATGATTTTTCAAAAACCATTTTTTCTAACAGGGGTATGTTGTCAGCCAAAGGTCTGGCTTGATCTTTTTCCCAAAAGAATCTTGCATCGGCCAAACGAGGTGTAATGACTTTCTCAAAACCTTTTTTAACGGCTGCTGGATTGCTAGAGTCTATATTAGCCAAAGCCACAAAATAATGCATCAACTCACCATCTTTACTTTCAATGGCGAAATATTTTTGGTGTTTTTCCATCGATGATATCAGCGCTTCTTTCGGCACAGAAAGAAAGTCAGCACTGAAGTCCCCTAATACAGCCACTGGCTTTTCTACAATGCTGGACACTTCTGATAATAAACCGGCTCCAATTTTAGCCACGCCATTGACTGTTGCTGCAGCTGCATTGACTTGTTCTGCTATCAGCTCTTCACGTTTAATTTGATCCACCATAATTTGAGCACTTTGCAATACTTGTACATAATCTTTGGCCTCTGTAATAGTGACAAATTCATTGTGGTGAAAACGGTGACCTAATGTTTGATTACCTGTAGTTAAGCCAAATAACTCCATCGGAATCACATCGCAGTCTTTTAACAACACCATCCAATGGACAGGTCGGATAAAACTGTAATCATTGCTGCCCCAGCGCATCGGCTTAGGGATAGGTAACTGTTTGATCGACTGTGCAATATACTCAGGTAAGACTTGCTCAATGCTCATGCCTTTTTCCAAGACTTCATAAGTCAAGTACTCACCTTTATCGGTATCTACACGACTTAAATCAGCCACATCAACACCCAAAGAACGTGCAAAGCCCATGGCGGCTGGCTTGGCATTACCTTCATCATCAAAAGCCGCAGCCACAGCAGGTCCACGTTTTTCTGATTTTTTATCGGCCAACTGTTCAGAAATGCCGTTCAATTGAAATGCCAAACGTCGAGGTGAGGCAAACCATCTGGAATCATCAGCAAATTCAAAACCTGCTGCTTGTAACTGTTTCGTTACACCCGTATATAATGCTTCAGCCAATCCATATAAAGCTTTTGGCGGTAACTCTTCACAACCCAATTCAAATAATATATCAGCCATGATTATTGCTCCTCCTTTTGAACCTGTTTACAACCAGGAAAGCCCAAAGCTTCACGTGATTGATAATACATTTGGGCCACTTGTTTAGACATGTTACGAACTTTCAAAATAAACTGCTGACGTTCGGTGACACTGATGGCTTTGCGGGCATCAAGTAAATTAAATAAATGCGATGCTTTCAAAGCTTTTTCATAAGCTGGTAAAGGCAATTCCTTTTCAATCAATTGTAAACATGCCTGTTCCGCTTCATTGAAATGATCGAACAAAGTCGGTACATCAGCCTGTTCAAAGTTATATGCCGATTGTTCGACTTCATTTTGATGATAAACATCACCATATGTCACTGTACCATTCGGAGTTTCAGCCCAGATCAAATCATAGATACTGTCTTTGTTTTGTAAATACATGGCCAGTCGCTCTAAACCATAAGTGATTTCACCCATCACAGGTTTACACTCTAAGCCACCAACTTGCTGAAAATAGGTAAATTGAGTGACCTCCATACCATTAAGCCAAACTTCCCAGCCTAAGCCCCAAGCGCCAAGCGTGGGTGATTCCCAGTTGTCTTCAAGAAACCTGACATCATGCTCCAAAGTATCCACACCAATGGCTGCCAATGAGTGTAAATACAATTCCTGAATGTTCTTGGGTGATGGTTTCAGTACCACCTGGAATTGGTAATAATGCTGTAACCTGTTTGGATTCTCTCCATAACGACCATCAGTTGG
>JBPOFV010000275.1:0-3931 GCA_051252335.1 Marinicella sp.
ATCTTCCACACCTTCAGGTAAAGACATGATCTCGATGGATTCATGGCGCTTTCTTTCTCTGGACAATATTCGCCAAGGTGTGGTGTTTTTATCGACAAAATATACCAACTTATTGGTCACATCATTGACAAAAGTTCGACCCACATTCTTCATCAAGAAAAATGGTTTTTTACTGTGCCCCATATGATATAAATCACCACCGCCCTCTTCATTCAAGACAAAACTCCAAAGTTTGTGCCCGCCGGTCCAATTAAAATACCCAACTTGTTTCAAATCACTGTAACGTTTGACTTGTTCTCCAGCTGGCGCCTCATTATTCAAAATGACTATGTATTGGTCGCCCTTGGCATCAACTTGCACCACGCTTAAACCTGGTTTATCATAGCCCAAGGTGGCTGAGTATTCACTCTCAGGCGTACTCATATATGGTTCAGACTTCCCAGTTTTCAGGTCATACTGATAGATGTCCATTTGACTGTTACCCTCAGATTTAACTTCACGCGTGTAATAAATCAATTCACCATCTGCTGAGAATTTAGGTTGTGAATCATAACCCTTATGGTTGCTGATATTTTTTCCCTTTGATAACTTAATTTTCCCTGAACGATTGGTCTTAATCTCAAACAGCATGATTTCATTGCCTGGTATGGCAGCTACTGGAGTCTCTGGGACCGATGTTGTAGCTGGTAATTCATCAGTTGTGGGGCTTTTTTCCGAGCCTTCAACTACTTGTGCTCCTTCTTGTTTGTTATCTGAGTCAATATTTTCATCTGTACCAGCAGTTGAATAAGGACAATTTCCAATTAGTATGAGAACAAACAGAAGGTATATAAATTTCATGATTTAACTCCTAGCCAAAAGGCCAAAAAACAACAAACAGTCGTCACTATTGTATAAATAACTGCTTTGATGATCTGATCATTTTGAATCATCAAAACGGTTTCCATTGAAAATGTTGACCAGGTGGTCAAGGCTCCCAGCAAGCCCACGGTAACGAATAACCGTGTTGTATCACTGACATCCACTTGGTTACTGAAATATTGGAATACTTTCCCCATGATAAAACAGCCAACCACATTAACCGATAATGTAGCCCAAAATAGGGGTAAATGAAAAACCAATTGAACCAATTGATTAACACCATAACGAATACTGGCACCCAGGGCACCGCCCAGTGCAACGGCAATTAGTGAATTCATCATAAAGGTTTCCTCGTTTTGTTCAAGGCTGAGGATCTTTGTTGTCTGATGTGTTTTAATTTTTCAGCAATTTTGGCTTCTAAGCCATGCCCTAAAGGATCATAGTAGATTTTTTCACCCATGTTTTCAGGAAAACCTGTTTGGGAGTAAGCAATTCCACCATCAACATCATGGTCGTATTGGTATCCTTGACCAAAGCCAGCATTTTTCATTAACTGAGTCGGCGCATTGCGTAAATGCATGGGCACCGGCATAGTTCCATATTGCTTTACATCTGATTGAGCTTGTTTAAAGGCCGAATAAACAGCATTACTCTTAGGGCAACTCGCTAAGTATGCCACGGCCTGAGCCAAAGCCAAATCCCCTTCAGGATGGCCTAATCGCTCATAACTTTGCCATGCGTCTAAACACAATGACATGGCTCTAGGATCTGCATTGCCTATGTCTTCACTGGCCATTCGCAAAACGCGTCGTGCCAAATAATAAGGATCACAACCACCATCTAACATTCGTGCCAACCAATACAAGGCTGCATCAGGGTGCGAACTGCGAACGCATTTATGCAAGGCTGAAATTTGTTCATAAAACTCATCGCCTCCACGGTCAAAACGTCTGGTTTGACCCGTGGTCACCAATGATATGTCTTGATCTTTAACCACTCCATCGGACACATAGTCCATCAGGATTTCAAGCAAGCCTAACATCCTTCTGCCATCCCCATCAGCAGCGCGTACCAATGACATTTGTTGCTCTTTAGAAATGTCAATATTCAGTTCTGCTGACTTCATACTTTGTTGAAACAACTTAAGCAAATCCTCATCACTTAAACTTTTTAAGATATAAACTTTTAACCTCGAAAGTAAGGCATTGTTCAATGCAAATGATGGGTTTTCAGTGGTGGCCCCAATTAAGGTGATTAAACCACTTTCTAAGTGAGGCAAAAATGCGTCTTGTTGGGCTTTATTAAACCGGTGTATTTCATCCACAAATAACAAAGTACTTTGAGGTAATGACTTTTCAGCCTGATCAATGGCTGCCCTGATGTCCTTAACTCCTGACAAAACGGCTGAAAGGTTGATGAGTTGGGTGTCCATGGCTTGACTGATGATACGCGCCAATGTGGTTTTCCCCGTACCTGGAGGCCCCCAAAACACCATAGAATGCAAAGAATGATTTTCAATCATTAATGCCAATGGCTTATCAGTGGCCACTAAATGTTGTTGGCCCACCACTTCATCTAGGCACTTGGGACGTAATAAGTCTGCCAGCGGTTGATGTTTAATGCTGTTTTGCATTACGGCCCGTCAACATCACCTATTGTTTGAACAACATCTACGCCTTCTGGTGGTATGAATTGAAATAAACCTGGCTCAAATTCTGGGTTTCTTTTGATGTCATGAAAATCAAAGACCAACGTTTGCCCAAAGTTATTGACCACTTTGATCTGCACAATCAAATTGTCTTTAACAGCCAACCAGACTGTTTGAACTTCTTCATTTTTTTCTTTGGGGGTTAAGCTGATCCAATCTAAACCTTGATTCTGCATTTCATGTTTGATCTGATAATGCAGCTGTGACAACTCATCATTGATGATGACATATATTGGATTCATTTCATTGCTTTGAGCTTTTACTGTGACCTGCTCTAAATCTTCATCATAAACCCAAACTTTTTCGCCATCAGCCACAATGAGCTGTTCAATCGGATCCACATAGAGCCATCTAAACTGGGCGGGTGCTTGCATCCAGACTTGTCCAATGTTGATGTCTATTTTCTGGTTGTCTTCTGTTAATTCATATTGAGAAAAGTTGGCATGCAAGCCATTTAAATCCTTTCTTACTTCAGCAAGTAGTTGTAATGGATCATCCGTTGATTTTTGATCAACATTTTGTTCTGTATTGGAATCTTGAGCTGTTGCAATTGGTAACAAAAACAAACCCAATAAAATGATTGTATTTTTCATGATCAAAACCAGAATAAAAAGCTATTTTAACCAATCATCCTGAATTTAAGCTAAATATATTTAAAGTTCTATTCAAATCGGCTCATGAAGATCAAATCATCATTGCGTATGACAAAGACAGAACCACCATTTGACAGGTAGACTTCACCGTCCGAATCTTCACCAAATGTAGTGACATTACTTAATGAAATGTTTAATTCTTCGGTTTCCCACAACATGCCTGATTGCTTGCTGGCCCATATATTGCCGCTACACCAATCGCCATAGATATATGATCCAGTTAGTTGACTTGCCATGTCACCACGGTAAACATAGCCACCAGTAATTGAACAATTACCACCGGGATGAGTGTAATCTACAGCCGGTGCAATCAAGTCCAAGCTGCCACAGATGGGCGTGCCGATGGGACAGTTGGAAGGCGGGTCATTGTTGTCATGACAAAAATTACCTTCCATCGCTTTCCAACCATAATTTCCACCACCCGGTGAACCAAACGCTTCAAAGTTAAATTCTTCACGACTGTTTTGTCCGACATCTGAAAAATAAAAATCACCCGTTAATCGGTCAAATGAAAATCGCCATGGATTACGAAACCCAAATGACCAAACTTCAGGGTCAGGTGCACCACCAGTCCCATCAAAAGGGTTATCTACCGGAATTCCATAAAAAGGAAACACTGATACATTTTGGTCTACATCGATTCTCAAAATTGATCCCAGTACATTGACTGAATCTTGCGCATCACATTCAGGATCACCCTGGCTACCGC
>JBPOFV010000276.1:0-3906 GCA_051252335.1 Marinicella sp.
GCACATTGGATTTAGACCGATTAAAAGACGGCGCTTTATTATTTTAAAAAAGCTTTATCGATTTTTATGTATTGGTAAGGTTCCATTTATTAACAGAACTCAAGACTTTATGATCGGTGTCTATCAAGGGCATAAAATTGGTTTATTTAATTACCAGTATGCCAGCAGCATAAAATCAACAGTCATTATTATTTCATTGAAACAATCATTACCTAAGTTTGTATTGAAGCCCAAAAGTTTCATCTCCCGTTTTTTTAAGCTTGATTCAAATAAAATTAATATTCATCATAAAAGGTTTTCAGACTCTTATGTCTTGTTGGCACAAGCCAGGTACCGGTATGGTGTGACTGATCTTTTCAAACAAAATGTATTGGACTATTTTGTCACTAATGATAATTTGTGGGTGGAGTCAGATGGTTATAAACTGCTTATTTTTGATCCAAATGAAATGTTGTTTAATGGCGATAAACTTGATGCCATGCTAGATAGAGCAATCTGGATAAAAGAACTATTGAGTGACGGTCGCAATGAAACAATAGAAAATGATAAGGCCAAGCAGATCAAGCCATTGGGGTTAAATCACAACAGATTAAATTAAATGTTTATGTCAGTCAGTAGTTCGGTTTCTAATTTGCCAGCTTGCCAAGCACAAACCAAAGAACAAGTCAGAAAGATCGACGATAGAATGAAAAGATCAGGTATGAATAATTCCATAAACGATTCATTAATCCACCAGTAATAGCTGAAATAAGCACCCACAGCTGCTGCCAAAGTATGGCTACTAACTTGCCATCTGGCTATGCGATTCACTTTTTGCAATAATGCAAGATTGCCAGGTTGGTGAACGGTTATGATTGAAGGTACTAAAAAGGCAGCCAATGGTAACCAAATAACCATCAAAGCACCCAATACAAAGCTCATAAGACTTTTAAAAGCGATCAGTGATGTCAGGATAATTTGGCACAATGTCGTGTTGTTTTGGGCCAAAGCTGACCTGATTTTACTCAATGGCCAGTAAGAATCTAACGCTTTCATCTTTTGTTTGTGGGCTAAATTGCCAATGTGCAACAAGGTTTTGTTTTCAATGTATTTAGAGCCCAACTGAAGCATGGCAAGAGCGCTTAATTGGCATATCATCCAAAGCCCACCCACATGGATCAATGAATCCCAGATCATTTCGATGTCCTATTTAACTCATATCGTTGAATCAAGTCAGGAAATTCTTGAGCAAAAAAAGAATAACAAGCTTTCATTTCAATTAATCTTGAATGGTTGTCCTTTGTATTCATTTCTTTGAGGCCAACATCAGCTAAACCTACCATTTTTTCAATCAAGCTCATTCGTGTAGATAACATATTAACAAATGCATCTTTAGCAATTTCGAACCACAATTTCTTGCTACCACTTTGGCTGCTCCGCTGTACCAGCCCAGCTGCGACAAAATTTTTCAGTATGGTGTGAACCGATCCTGCTGATGCGCCCGTTGCATCCTGTATGTCGCTGGCGCTTTGTTTAGCAGGTTGGCAAATTAATAAATGGGCGAAAACCCTACCTGTCATTGACCCTTGGCCAAGTTGATCAAAGAGTTGAGCCATTTGTTCAGTAAAATTCATGTGTTAACCAAATATCATTATATTCAATAAATACTGAATATAGCATATAGTGAGATGCGTATCTACTAAAATGCTTATGTTTGATTTTACTAAGAATACATTTATTTTTAGCTCAAATCGTTAGAGTGAGTCGGTCAAATCGCCCTTAATATGTGCCAAGTATTCTAAGGCCTTTCCGACGGTGTCGATGCCATCGAGTACAGTGCTGTCTAATGCACTTCTTTGTTTAATTTGTGACAAATAGCTGGCGCCTACAAGAATGGATTTTTGTAAATCATTGAGTGGGTCTTTTTTATAGTCATGGTCGTTTGTATCTGGTATACAAGGCTCTTGAATGAGGGGGTAAAAAGATCGCTTCTTGTCTGCGAACACTGACTCAAAGGAAGGTGCAGATTTATCTCTAGGGGTCAATCCTTCCATGCCCCATTTTTTACACATGGTTCTGATAAATGAACAGTGCTCAAAAGTATCATTGATGATGGTGTTTTTTTCTATATAGGATGAAATCATTACCATCGGCACCCTGATACCTAATCGGTCAAATCTAAAGCCCTTTTGACTAGCTTCTTGCCACAGGTCTTTTGCTAAAGGCGGTGGTGGCACATGATCGAAACAACCACCATGCTCATCATAGGTAATGATGAGCAAGGTATTATCTCGGTATTGACTGCCCATCAAACTGGTATAAACATCCCATATCAAATGCTCACCTAGTAATACAGATCCAACTCTGGTTGGGCCATCATCATCGATAAGGCCGACATCGGCGGAAGAAGGGTGTTGGTCATTGTGCTGGCCGAGAAACTTTGGTTCGATGAATGAATAATGAGGTAGTTGGCCTGTATTGAGGTCATTTTTAAAAGTGGCGAGTTTATCGCCAGTCCTTACAACATGTTTGTGTTTAAAATTATTCACCATTTCAGTCAAGGAAAAGGAATCTTCTATATAGACTGCATGAGAGACTTTATTTGATTTCATGCGATCGAATAAGGTTTTATGTTTCCAAACTCTTTTGGCCCAAGAAACCATGGCTTTGGCATCTCTCCAGCCACTACCTGAATCTAGAGGGTTCACCACTTTTCCAGCAGATGTGCCAGCATGCCAGAATGAACGATTACACCAGGTTTGACTTGGAACAGAACAAAACCAATGATCAAAAACGGCAAACTCTTTGGCTAATGTTGATAACACATTGACTTGTTCGGGCTGATAGCATTGCATAATGGCGCTGTACATGTCGTAACCCGGTTGGTTGAACTTCTTGCCATGTTTGCCCGTTAATGCATTGAGCGTGTTGATATAATCTTTGATGAATCCGGTCATGGGTGGAGGACTCGGTGGCAGTTTCAAGATGGGAATGTTGTAAGGCGGAACCATATTGGCTGCTGATACGCCACAATTGTCCTTGTCAATGTAGTTATAAATCTGGGTGTTGACGTGTTGGTAAACTTCACCAGGGTCTGGGAATGGCTGGTGGTAATTTTTGGCTTTGAAGGGTTTTATACTGTTGTGCTGATCAAAATCTTTGGCCCATGATGGTACCGGAATTTCGCCTTTGAATTGATTCAACCCCTCAAACTGCTTACCAGCTGGTATTTCTTCATCAGTATAGAGGTAACCTAACAGGTTATCGAAAGAACGGTTTTCCAACATCAAAACCACCACATGATCAAAAGTGCCTAATCCTTTTTTCTGCTTCGATTGATTGTCCATATTTCACCCCTTAAAATTTTTTTGTGCTAATCAGTATACCTTTAAAATACATATTGTGCATTAGAGGCTAATTAATAAATAAAAATGATGTCTATAAAAAGCCATCTTGGTAAATAGCTTGAACTTAATATCTTCATGAATAAATTAACGGTGGTAATCTTAAGATGAGTGTGTCAATATTTTCTGTCTAATAGTTAAAAGTGATTTGATCGATCAAAAGAGCAACCATGTGTTTTATCAGGCATTATGAATAGAAAACAAAATAATTTGATATTTGGTATCCATGCAGTTGAAATGGCATTGAGGGCAGGGGATCAGGTCAAAGCGATATGGTTACAAAAAGATGCACAAAACAAACGTCTTTTAAATTTGTTGCGAGACATTGAAAACCATCAAGTTGAACTCAATCGAGTGAGCTTGCAAGCATTAGATCGAATGTGTGATGAGCGACATCAAGGCGTGGTAGCCAGTATTCATGCGGTACATTTACAGTCAGAAAAAGACCTTAAAGTCAGACTAAAAAAATGGACTGATGATGAGACCCATGTGCCATTGATATTGGTATTAGACTGCATAGAAG
>JBPOFV010000277.1:0-3897 GCA_051252335.1 Marinicella sp.
TATCAGACATATTGTCTTCGATAATCACAGGAGACAAAACATAAGTAGAACAACCGCCTCTAACCATGATGCCACCGGCACCAACCGGTGAATGATTATCTGCAATCACTGATTCACCAAAAACCGACATGGCATTGGTTTCGCCATTACAATACAGGCCAGAATCGCTGTTATTGGTTATTCTGGAATTATTGATATACACAGATTTATTTGACCCGACTACTTCTACTCCAAATGAATTGTTGTTAAAACTGAACACTTGATTAAGCCTTAAATTGGTCATATCACTTCCGGCAACATGAATTCCAACATCTGCATGACCCAGGGTTAAATGGCTGATAGAAACATCCAGCAATCCATTGACCTCTATTGCATGGCCAGAACCAGAGCCATCGATAATGGTTGTGCTTAAGTCAGTGATGTTTAAGGCCGCCATTGTACAGTCTGCATATGAACCTTTTAAGACTGTGGCATCATCAGTTTCAAATAAGATGTTCTCAAAATAAGGAGAACCATTGGTAGCCACCCGCACTTCATCTGCATTATCTATGGCATCTTGAATGTTGTTATAGTCACATGACCCATCAGAACCCACAGTAACCACATCAGGCGCTCCCTGCAGTTGATTTATTGCTTGTGTTGGCATTATTTCTTTGCCTTGATGTAATTCATTTGCTTGTACCATGAGTGAACCACCCAACAGCATGCAAGTCATTGCTTTTTTCATATATCCACCTTTTAAGTTGTTAATTCGACACAAGACATCCAGTTGAATATCTTGCCTTTGAACTAACCACCGCAAAGTGGATTCAAAATGGGTCAAAAAATAATAATTATTTTAGAATTTTATTTTCTAGGATCTTAAATCTGGACTTCAAAGGTAAACTTTCCATGGGATTTTCTAACCAATAATCAGACAATTGATTGATAAGCAGTTTAGCTCCAGAAATATCATTGTTGAGAAGGTTTAATTCTGCATTGAGCAAAATAAGCAATTCATTGGCGTATTTAGTTGGGTATGTGGAAGTACTGATGCAATCTTCAAATTCCTTAACCTGACTTTCCATCAAAGCCAGATTTTGTTGGACTGCCAGCATGGCTTCAACCAATTCAAACACACAACGTTGATTCCATTCATTTTTTTCCAGCCCTTCAATCATTTGAATTGCTTGTTCGGTTTTACCAGATAACAGCCACATTTCAGCCTTGAAAAGTTTAAGATCATATTCTAGCTTACCGGCTTCGCTCTCAAGTGCAGAATAATAGACCAAAGCTTGTTCAGCTGTTTTTATCCCACTGGCTATATCACCGGCGAAAAAGTAGGTTTTTGCCAATGACTCTTGTTCCCAAACCAAACTAAATGATGGTCTGTCATAAGCACCAGCCACCAGTGAAACTGCTAGTTTTCTTTGTTCAATGGCTTGTGGGAATTTTTTCTGTTTGATAAAAAAGAAACTGTAATTACCATGAAAGCGCATTTGTACGTCTAATGATATTTGTCCAGAATTGGTGATCAGATTTTGCATGGAATCATAAAACTGTTGAGCTTGAACAAAATCACCCTGATGAGTCGCTAATACTGCCAAATCACTATAAATATTGAGCAATTCAAGCGCATCAAATTCAATGTTCTGATAATAATGTAAAGCTTCATTGGTACTGGCTACAGCTTGTTCAAACATTTTTAGATTGATATAAGCGTTGAATTGTATGCGCAGTATTTTGGCCAATAAAGATTGATCAATTGGCTCAATTCTGGCATTACGTTCGGCCAACTGTAAGTATTCCAAGGCTTGTTGATCTTCTTGAACACTGACTGCACTTTCTCCCGCGGTAATCAATAAGCTTTGACAGTGCCTATTTTGAGGAGAAAGCACTTTGATACAGTTAGGGTGCACTTCATCTATGTAGTGAAAAATGGTGTCAAAATAACTCAATGACTCCAATGAATCAAACATCACTGCCATCAATTCAAATCGTTGTTCTGGTGCGTCATGTAATTGAGATTTGATGTCCTCAAACCCCTGAGTCAATAAATCTCTGGCCGTAAGTTCTCGCTTTTCTGAAAGGGGCTGCGCACTGGCAAATACTCCGATTAAGAAATCTGAAATTTGATGAGACTGGTTGCTTTCTTTGATCGCCATTAAGCGTTGAACCTCTGCATCATTGGCTTTTTTGATTGAAAACAATGTGGTGAAAATCAAACCCAATGACAACAATAAAACCACAGCAGACACGGCTGTATTTCGTTGTATCAATTTGCGTAATGAATAAAAAAAACTGAGCTTTCTGGCTTTGACCGGGCGGTGGTTAATGAAATTTTCTAGATCTTCTGCAAAAGAATCGATGCTGCCATATCGATGGTCTACCTCAGGCGACATGGCCTTGATTAATATATTTTCCAAATCTCCGTTAAGCTTTTCAGCACCAATGGAACTTAACTCTGGAAATAAAGCGGCTTGAGAATCTTGCCGATTGGTGATCGATTTTATTTGTCCTGAGACTACTTTTTGATCTCGTTCTAATTCACTGCTTCTCTCGAAAGGGTGGTACCCCGAAACGATTTCGTAAGTGATGATGGCCAGACTAAATAAGTCACTTTGTGTAGTCACCTGCTGCCCCTTTATTTGTTCAGGGCTGGCATAGTTTCGAGTCATGATTTGAGTCATGGTTTGTTGTCGATCGTCTTCTTCTGCCAGTAATTTGGCGATACCAAAATCCAACAGTTTCACCTGGCCAACTTCATTAACCATAATATTGGCTGGTTTCAAATCTCGATGTAAAACCAAATTTTGATGGGCGAATGAAACGGCATGACAAGTCTGTATCACCAATTCCAATCTTTCCCGCAAACCCAAATTATGTGCAACACAATAAGCATCAATACTCAGCCCCTTGATGAATTCCATCACCAAATAGGGTTGATCATTCTTCGCCGTACCACCATCAAGCAATTGAGCAATATTGGGATGTGTTAATTGGGCCAGAATCTGCCTTTCATTCTCAAACCGTTTTATCAATGATCGGCTGTAATGAAATTGAGCCACCTTTATCGCCACCAGTTGTTCATAACTGCCATCATTTCGTTCAGCCAAATAGACATGACCCATGCCTCCTGAACCTATTAATTGCAATAACTTATAAGGACCGATGATGGGTGATTCTTTGAGGTTTGTGTGAGCTTCATTTTCAGACCAAACTTCTGCAACTTCAGAGAGACTTTTTGGCAGTTCTTCACCAGAATCTGCGATAAGCATCTGCGTCAACAACTTCAATTCATCAATGGATAATTTTTCTGATTCTTCAAGTTTACTGAGTTGAATGAGTTGAGATTCTTGGTCTTCATCAACCAATTGATTGAACCAATGATTTATTAATTTGAAAGATACATCCTGCTTCAAGTTGCACTGACCATTTGCGATTTAAGAAAAGCTCGTGCTGTTCGCAAGTTTCGTTTTACCGAGCTTTCTGAACAATTAAAAGCATGTGCCAGTTCTTTGATGTCAAGCCCACCATAAAACCGCATCATGACCAATTGTTCGAGTTCAGCATCTAATTCTGCTAGTTTTTTCATGGCATGATCAATCACCAAAATTTGATCCAGCCCCATCATCTCTTCACCATCCGCATCATCCAGCTGGGTAATATTTACTTGTTGTAAGTCTCCCCCTTTTTTTTGTGATTGGCTATTTCTGGCATAGTCAATCACTGTATGACGCATGATTTGTGACATCAATGCATAAAAATGTCCCCTGGATTCAAAATGAAGCTTTTGTTTGTTGTAAATCTTAATCACCGCTTCATGCACAACAGCATTGGTATCTAACGTGGCATTTCGACGACCAGAACGTAAGGCAAAACGTGCCAAATCCTGAAGCTCTTTGTATAGCTCAGGCG
>JBPOFV010000278.1:0-3888 GCA_051252335.1 Marinicella sp.
CATAGACGATGCCATCATTTGAAAATATATTATCATCAAAGTTGGCAGCCACCACAGCTCGATTTCCATCAATCGCTATCGCATTACCCATTGATGAGTTGACGTAATTTTTAGAAACAACTAATTTGGCTTCTTGAACTGCTTGTTTCAATGAGTTTACATTGGGTTCTGGTTTTTGTGACCAAGCTATAAAACTGAACAACAAAGCCCAAAACAAAATAACAATCTGTATTTGACATGACTTTTTCATACATACGCCCTAAATAAAAGTGGTAATACCATTAAAATCTCGAATCGAAAAAACGACTCCTCAACAACTATATAGGCGAAAAACTTACCAAAATGGGATCATTTTTTTCATTCATAAAAAAACCCGGCATTTCAGCCGGGTTCTTTCAATCAATTTGGATAACGAAAATTACAAAGCCTTCAAACCCTGAATCAACTCACCTATGGCATCTTGGGCATCGCCGTAGAGCATCTTGTTATTCTCAGCGAAAAACAGGGCATTTTGGATGCCAGCGAAGCCGGTGCCCTTGCCGCGTTTAATGACGATTGAGTTTTTCGCTTCATCGACGTTCAAGATGGGCATGCCGTAAATCGGACTTTCCGGATCAGTTTTAGCCACTGGATTGACCACGTCATTGGCACCAATGACTAAAGCCACATCGGTTTGCTTGAATTGTGAGTTAATGTCTTCCATGTCTTCGATCAAATCATAAGGCACACCGGCTTCAGCCAACAACACATTCATGTGACCTGGCATACGGCCTGCCACAGGATGGATGGCAAATTTAACATCGACACCTTTATCCATTAAGATTTGAGTCATTTCCCACAGTTTATGTTGGGCTTGAGCCACCGCCAAACCATAACCAGGTATCACGATAACTCGATCAGCGAAGGCCATTTGAATGGCTGCATCTTGAGCTTCAATTTCTTTCATTTCACCATCAATGGCTGCGCCACCTGAACCACCCATGGAGCCGAACAACACGGATCCGAGTGATCGATTCATGGCTTTGGCCATATGTTGGGTAAGCATGGTACCAGCTGCACCAACCAACATACCCGCAATAATCATGGCTTCGTTTTGTAACACAAACCCTTCGAAAGACACGGCCAAACCGGTGAAGGCATTGTACAAAGAAATAACCACTGGCATGTCAGCACCACCTATAGGTAATGTCATTAAAATACCCAACAGAATGGACATACCAAAGAAAATCCAAATGTAATCAGGATTCAAATCCTGAGTCAGATACAAACCCAGGCCTAAAGTACCCACACCGATCAAGCCATTGAATAAATTCTGTCCAGGGAAGGTAAAACGCTTATCTATCCAACCTTGTAATTTACCAAAAGCCACCAATGAGCCACTGAGTGAGATGGCACCAATATAAACACCAACGATGGCGAAAATCATGCTCACACCTGACAAACAATCATGTGATGAAGCGGTATCAACAATGGATCCTGCTTCACAACCAGCCATATGGTCTACCGCGTTAAATAAGGCCATGGCACCAATGAACGCGGCTGAACCACCACCCATTCCATTATAAAGTGCCACCATTTGTGGCATGTCTGTCATGGCCACTTTTTTACCGCTGACCCAAGCCAATACGGTCGATGAACCCAACGCGGCTAAAATCAACACCATGTTGTGCATATCAGGCAATAAGAAGGTTGCTACAGTCGCAATCAACATACCCAATCCAGCCCAAACTATGCCTCCTCTGGCTGTACCTGGCGCACTCATTCTGCGTAAACCTGTGATGAATAAGATGGCTGCTAAAAAGTATGACCCTTTAATCACATAAGGTAGATATTCATTGATGATTTCCATTACTTATCCCCTCCCTTGCTTTCCTGGTTTTCAGTCTTTTTAACCCTGGGTTTGAACATCTCCAGCATCCGTTCAGTCACCACATAACCACCGGCGGCATTACCCGCACCCAAAAATACGGCAATAAAACCAAACACTTTTTCTAAAGTCGTGTCGGCGTGACCTAAAGCGATCATGGCACCAACCAACACGATGCCGTGAATAAAGTTAGAACCTGACATCAATGGCGTATGCAAAACAACGGGTACTTTTGAAATAATTTCAAAACCCAAAATTGCCGCCAAAGCAAATATATACAATGCTATAAAACCGTCTATCATGATTTCTCTCCGTCTTTTTGACCTACCACGGCTGGATGAACGACCGCACCCTCTTTCGTCACAGCAGAACCTGCCAGGATGTCGTCTTCCCAGTTCAAATTAAACTCACCTTCATTGTTCATCAGAGAGAGTAAATTCCACACATTGCGTGAATACATTTCACTGGCATGCAAGGGCACAGTTGCTGATAAATTTTTGGGGCCAATGACTTTGACATTATTAACCACTTTAGTCACACCCAACTCAGTGGGTTCACAGTTACCACCGCCTTCGGCGCCCAAGTCTACAATCACGCTACCGGCTTTCATGTCATTGACCATGTCAGCGGTGATGATCCGTGGTGCCGGCCGCCCTGGCACAGCTGCTGTGGTGATTAGCACATCAACAGAAGTCAGGTGTTTAGCTAAATTTTGTTGTTGGGTGAGTTTTTCTTCGTCAGTCAATGCCCTGGCGTAACCACCTTCTCCAACCGCTTCTACACCTAAGTCTAAGAATTTAGCACCTAATGATTTGATTTGTTCTACTGTTTCAGGTCTGACGTCATAACCTGTTACATTGGCACCCAGCCTTCTGGCGGTGGCCATGGCTTGTAAACCTGCCACACCTGCTCCAATCACCAGCACCGATGCTGGACGAATGGTTCCCGCGGCTGTGGTTAACATGGGGAAAAACCTGGGCGCTTCACTGGCAGCCAACAACACCGCTTTATAGCCTGCCACTGAAGCTTGAGATGACAACACATCCATGGCTTGTGCTCGAGTGGTTCTGGGAATTAACTCCATGGAAAAAACGGTCACCCCTTTGTCTGCAGCTTGCTGAAAGCGATCTTGATCTTGATAAGGAGATACCATGCCAATAACCACTGAATCATTTTTCAATTCAGCCATGTCTTCGTTGGATAATGAGTCCACACCCACCAACACATCTGCGGCATTCAGCACATCACTGCGTTTTTTTGCCATCTGGCACATCTCGGGATAGGCTGTATTGGGAAAACCAGCCATTTCCCCAGCATCCGGTTCGAATAATATTTGCCATCCCAACTTGAGGATTTTTTCAGCAGTCTCTGGCACCATAGCCACCCTTGCTTCGCCCTCTTTTCGCTCTTTAACAAAGCCTACCGTTATTGTCATAGTGTCCCACTTGTTTTAATCGAACATCAGTATAACAAAATGACACCGTTTTGTTGTTTGAATTTTTTAGCCCGTTATTTTGGTTTGAGTTTATTGAGTTAATTCACTGTAGCAAAAACCAAGATGGTCACTATCAATTTCCGCCATTTGCACGTTGTCTGGTTACTTCAAACAAAGCCACTCCTGTAGCCACAGATACATTCAAGCTTTGTACTTCACCACTCATGGGAATATGAATTAAATGATCACAAGATTGCTTGACTAAATGGCGCAATCCTTTGCCTTCATTACCCATCACAATGGCGACAGGACCCGTTAGATCAGTTTGATATATATTTTGACTGTTTTCTTCTAATGCTGTGCCGTAAATCCACACCCCGGCTTCTTTCATGGTTTCGATGGCTCGAACTAAATTTGTGACTTGAAATATGTCAAGATGCTCTACTGCACCTGCAGCAGTTTTGTGTGTGACTGGCGTAATAGAGGCTGATTTATCTTTACCAAATACCACAGCATTAACCCCAGCGGCATCAGCGCTGCGCAAACAAGCACCCAGATTTCTTGGATCTTCTATGCAGTCTAATAC
>JBPOFV010000279.1:0-3834 GCA_051252335.1 Marinicella sp.
GCGAAAATAAATCTTGAACTTCGATGGCGTAGGGTTCCCAATCTGATGCATAATGCAAGCGAGAGCCAGCAATCAATTTAGGTTTAATTAAGTCTAAAAAGGTCTGATTCATGATGCGCCTTTTGTGATGCCGTTTCTTATGCCATGGGTCTGGGAAGTAAATGTGTATGGCTGATAGACTTGCATCTTTGATGAATAATTCCAACATATCAACCGCGTCATTTCGAATGATCCGTACATTTTGTAATTTGAACTCATCGATTGCCATCAGCAAATGCCCGACTCCAGGCAAATGAACCTCAATACCCAAAAAATTTATCTCTGGGTATTTTTGAGCCGCGTGAATAATTGATTCGCCATTGCCAAATCCAATGTCTAACCAGACCGGGTTGTCATTGCCAAATAAGGCTTTAAAATCAATTGGTTTATCAGGGTTGATGGCATATTCAGGCATCAGATCTTCAACGGCTTTTTTCTGGCCAACAGTCATTTTTCCTTTTCTTAAGACAAAACTGCGTATTTGTCGATCGGTTGATTCGAATTTCATTGGCTGCTGTTTAGTTGAATCTCCATATTTTACCGAAATAAGGGATCAAATGACCATTGTTTTCTGAAACTGTCATTGAATGATTCTATTTTTATTATGGCCTAATAGACAAAGGCGTCTATATGGCTGCGGTTTCAATCCCATTATGCGGGAATGATTTGGTATGCCTTGGGGTCAATGTAATGATTGAAATCAAAAATGATGTTTTTGTCAGGGTCATATAGGTGTGAATGTGGTAAAGGGTTTTTGTCATAAAATGTGTAGGTTTCATGCTTGATTTCTTGAATCAATAGGTTATCTTTCAGTGTTTGTATATGAGAGACAATACCTTTTAGGTTGTGGGTTGTTTCATTGCCAACTCGTAGCAATGTTTGGTAACTGGGGTGTTGTGATGTCATTCTGATATACAGCAACAGTTCGCCGAGCTGGTCATCATAACTGAGACCTTTAGATAATAGATCGTTTTTTACTTGGAATTCCATCAAGCATTTCTGGTGATAAAAGCTGGCTTCAATAAGAAAATGCTGGGTGAACAGTTTATCGAATAAAAGGCAATCGCCTTGGTTTTTTATATCAGAAGTTGGATTGATTTGGTGTTTGGCTTTGAGAAATAAATGCAAAGCCAAAGGTCCAAACCAAGAGCGCAATTTTTTACGGGAATTGTTCTTGGATAAAGACAGGATGTACTCCTGTTGGCACTGGTTTGATAATTCAAGTTTTAATTGCCATTGACTCACGGTTGGATTTTTGAATTGGCTGGCATGGTATTGATTGATAGGGGTTGTCAATTGAGCTGGCTTGTCACTTTCCATGAGTTAATTGTTTTATTTGGTTAAGATTATCTTGTTATTCTTAGTTAATCGCAGATTATAAATGTCATTCATGTGTTTTATTTGTACGACCTTTTGGTTGCGAAACAGGGTTAATGAGTTTAATGCAAAATTAAAATGTCGTTTATGTACTGGTTTTTTTTTCATGAGTTAAAAGCAGAAGTTACTGGTTTCAAATGATAATGATTATCAATTAGATTTACAAGTGTTTTTTTAAACTATTTATTCAGCTTAGATGATTGCTCGCAAATACAAGTCTTGTTGACATGCAGAATTTTCCATGAGATGATTAGTGCAACATATTGCGCAATATATTGCGTTAAATTGAATAAGCGTTCATGGTATGAAAAATAATAGTAAAATTGTTACCAGATCTTTTGTCGGCAAACATGCGGATGATTTAGGTCAATTAATCAGTGTCCAAATAAAGCCTGTCTATGAAATGCTGGGAATCATAGTGCCGGTTAAATCATGTTCGATCATTCATGCCTTAGATCAGCTTGAAAAAGCTTCATTGGCAGATTTGGCTAAAGGGTTGGATCAGTCTCATCAACTGGTGAAACAAAAACTGCCACGCTTATTAAAATTAAATTTGATTTTTAAACAACAGGACTTGGAAGATAAAAGAAGAACAATCTACGGTCTCACAGAAGAAGGCGTTGAGCAAGCCAAGTTATTGAGCCAATATTCCTTGGAACAGGTATATCAACAACTATCAAAAGACATCAATGCAGACTTAGGTCGGGTGTTAACTTCTGCACTAGAACAGTTAAAAGAGCAAGATTTGTTATCTCGTTATCTTGCACATACAAAATTGAGTAAAACAAATAAAAAATAATGATTATGACGACAAATAGAATTATAAAAGCGCCAACAGGCACTGAGCTGAATGCAAAATCATGGCTGTCAGAAGCGCCATTAAGAATGTTGATGAACAACTTAGATCCTGATGTGGCAGAACGCCCGGAAGATTTGGTGGTTTATGGTGGTATCGGTAAAGCGGCAAGAAACTGGGCTTGTTTTGATGCCATTGTTGAGAGTCTGAAAAATTTAGAGTCAGATGAAACTTTGTTGGTCCAATCAGGTAAGCCGGTTGGTGTCTTTAAAACCCATGAGGATGCACCCAGGGTGTTAATTGCAAATTCTAATTTGGTACCAAATTGGTCTAATTGGGATCATTTTAACGAGCTCGATAAAAAAGGCTTGATGATGTATGGACAAATGACTGCTGGTTCTTGGATTTACATTGGATCGCAAGGGATTGTACAAGGAACCTATGAAACATTTGTTGAAGCAGGGCGTCAGCATTTTGCAGGTGATACAACAGGAAAGTGGATATTAACTGGCGGTTTAGGTGGTATGGGCGGTGCACAGCCTCTGGCAGCAACCATGGCAGGTTACTCAATGATAGCCGTAGAGTGTGATGAAACGCGGATTGATTTTCGAATGAAAACAGGGTATGTCGATAAAAAGGCACACTCAATAGATGAAGCAATGGCTATATTGAATGAGGCAAAAGAACAAGGACAAGCCGTTTCTATTGGATTATTGGGCAATGCGGCTGATCTATTCCCACAAATGTATCAAGCCGGAATTCGCCCGAATTTGGTTACCGATCAAACTTCAGCCCATGACCCGATCAATGGCTACTTGCCCCAAGGATGGACTGTCGAACAATGGCGAAAAGCGGCACAGGAAGCGCCGAAAAAAGTGGCCGCAGCAGCCAGAAAGTCAATGGCTGTTCAAGTTCAAGCCATGTTAGATTTTCATGCATCTGGAATTCCCACTGTTGACTACGGCAACAACATCAGACAAGAAGCCTACAATGAAGGGGTAGAAAAAGCCTTTGATTTTCCTGGTTTCGTACCTGCGTATGTCAGGCCATTGTTCTGTCGAGGTGTTGGTCCGTTTCGTTGGGCAGCTCTATCAGGTGATCCTGAAGACATATACAAAACTGATGCCAAGGTTAAAGAGTTGATTCCGGATGACCCACATCTACACAATTGGTTGGATATGGCTCGAGAACGGATTCAATTTCAAGGGTTGCCAGCGCGCATTTGTTGGGTCGGTTTAGGACAACGTCATAAACTGGGTTTGGCTTTCAATGAAATGGTTAAGTCAGGTGAACTCAAAGCACCTGTGGTTATAGGTAGAGATCATCTAGACTCAGGCTCAGTGGCTTCGCCTAATCGCGAAACCGAAAGTATGGCTGATGGCTCGGATGCCGTTTCTGACTGGCCATTGTTGAATGCAATGTTGAATACGGCTGGTGGTGCCACATGGGTTTCTTTGCATCATGGTGGTGGCGTTGGTATGGGTTACTCACAACATTCAGGGGTGGTGATTTGTTGTGATGGCACTGATGCGGCGGCCAAACGAATCGAACGTGTGTTATGGAATGATCCGGCCACCGGTGTGATGCGACATGCCGATGCAGGCTATGAAATTGCCCAAGCA
>JBPOFV010000280.1:0-3834 GCA_051252335.1 Marinicella sp.
CATCAGAGGTGGCTTCATTCATGAGTTGTCCGCGTTTGGTAACCATTTCTAAGGCTGCTTCAAACGGGATGACACCTGCGGCGGTTAATGCGGCATATTCACCCAATGAATGCCCAGCGTAATAGTTGGGCTGAAAACCATGTTCGTTTTTCAATGATTCAAACATGGCTATTTCTGCAACGAGAATGGCTGGTTGAGTGAAATTTGTTTGATTCAGTAAGTCGACATCCTCATGGCTCACTTGATATATGTCGAATGGCAATTGTTTGTTGGCTGTTTCATATATTGTCGATGCTGTTGAATAGTTTTCGATAAAGTCTTTCGCCATGCCCAATTTTTGAGCGCCTTGTCCTGGGAAAACAACTGCATCATATTGTGTTTTTAGTTCATTCATTCCAATTAATTCCACTCATTAATATTATGTCAATATTTCGAAACTAAGACTGATTCTGCCATTCAAGAATGTATTTAATTCATCTGTTGATATGGACACTGAGTCTAAGTCTAAGTAATCAATATTGGATTATATGATTTACCAGTGAATTAGCAACCAGAATATCAATAAAAAGTAACAAGTGTACGCTGAAATGCCTTTTTTTTATATTTTTTGAGATTTCAGTAATTCTATAATTAAAAACACGAATATTGAAACAAACGTTTGAAATGTGAGCAAATATCTATGATTTGATCCTGTATTCTTTTCAATTGTTCTGTGCTAACACTCTTGCGTAAATACATCATTAAAGATTTCAGAGAACAAATGTAAGCCAAATATATTAAATATTAATGTGAATAATTTAGGCTCAAAGTCTCTTTTTTCATAGATTTATAAATATATTTTGTGCTGCTTTGCGACCATTTGGAACATAGTTAAGTCTTATTTAGTATGATTCGGACTAAATTGGAGAAAACAAAATGTATAGCATGAAAAAATTAATGACAGCTTTTATGGCCTTAAGTATTGGCTTTTTAGTTTCAATGCCAGCTCAAACGGCTGAACATGAATCGAGTGATGTAAACAAAAGTGGCGAGATCTTACCAGCAGCTTTAGGTGATTTTAACTTTTCAGGTGAGGAGTTAATCTTGAAGACAACACACAAGGGTCCACATCCACGAGTCATTGTTGATCTGGGAGATGGTGAAGAATACAAGTTTATTGTTGATACTGGGGCTTCTGTTAACGTGATGGATAGTGCCATTGCTAAACGCTTGGGATATGAAGTGATTGGTGAGACCAAGGCGGGTCCGCCAGGTGGGCCACAAGTAGATATGAACATAGTAAAAGTGCCCGAAGCTGCTGTTGGGGATGGTCAAATTCGAGGAGCGGAGTTTTTATTGATGGATATCCAAGGTTTCAGTCGTGGCAGCATGCATGGCATATTAGGGATGGCATTGTTTAGAGAGTATTTACTTACATTTGATTTGAGCCAAGGGCAGATCACCCTTGCCAAAAAACAACTCACATTAGCAGATGAGGGCGTTTATGCCTATGAAGATAACAGTGGTCACATCATGATAAATATGGATGTGGCAGGTACAATAATTCCTGCACATATTGATACTGGAGCCATGGGAGCCATTATGTTACCAGGTGAAGCATTGTTAGATTTACCTATCATTGGTGAGGCTACTGCAGGGCCTAAAGCACGTTTAGTGGGTGGCCAACGTGATATTCAACGCGCTAAAATAGATGGATCAATCAAATTCGGTGGTTTTGAATTTGATAATCAAACGGTCAGTTTTATGACGCCATCTACTGGCTATGGCAATATTGGAGGTGTCATATTTAGCCAAATGGTGATGTCTATAGATCAACAGAATCACTTGATTGGATTTTTTAAACCAAAACAAGCAGCTAAAGCAGATTCAGCCGAGCCACGGAGACTTGGCATTGAATTCAGAGGTATGGGTGGTATGGGTGAAATGTCTATTGGGTTGGTTGAGTCAGGCTCTTTAGGTGAAGCAGCTGGTTTTAAAACAGGAGATCATTTGCTGTCTTTAAACGGTGTTAATATGAAAGATATGGATCTCCAAGATGTGGGTGCATTGATCAGAGGCACTGAACAATTACTTTTTGTGGTAGATCGAGATGGTCAACAAGTGACTTTAGAAGTTAACTAAAGAGGTGAAAGTGAGAAGTTTAAGTGAATTAGAAGGTGTGTCGCTGGGTATTATTTATAATTTTCAACCTTGTACAGCATATTTTGTTCGAGGCCAGCTTAAGAGTTCACCTTCTTCCCATTGGCAAGCCTCTGCTGGTTCGGTTTATCCATTGGTTGCTCGGCTAGAAGAACTTGGGTTACTTTCAGCATCTGAAGATGGTGATAAACGTGGGCGAAAATATTTAACTGTCACTCAAACAGGTGAACAACAAATTAAGGAATGGGTATTGTCAGGCGCTCAACAAGACCTGGTCTCCGCTATTATGGATCCAATCAGAACAAGAATTGCATTCCTGCAGCTGTTAGATAGAAGCGAACAAAGTCAGTATTTAAATGAGTTGATTAGCTTAATGGAACAGTTCTTTGATGAAACACTTATTAAGTTACAACAATCACCAAAGGAACAGGATGTTTATGGTTATCTGGTGGCCTTAGGGGCGATGCAAACCTCAGAAGCTCGATTAAATTGGTTGTATGAGGTTCGTAAATCTCTTGTGAGTAAATGACTGGTTAGATTAAAGCAAGCTTGTCATTCATTTGTTGTCTTGTTTTTTGAGCCAAAACATTTGTGCAGTCAATAGCACTAAAAAAATGACTGAAATGATCAGAAAAGTTTTGTGTAACAACGGATCTTTTAATGAACTTACCCACGGTGAATCTACTGGAAACCGTGTCATGATTTCAGTGGTTGTAGGTAGCAAGTGAAATAAAATGGTGGCGGAATAACAGAGATTAACCGCATATTTATTCCAAGATTTAAATGGTTTGGTTTTTTCGATGCTAATACCAATAAATACGGCCAATATTGTTAACACGCCTAAACCGTGAGCCACGTTAAAACTGCCATGATTAAAGATCGCTAAGGAAGAACCTGCCGTAATCAGCGTGGACAATAAATAGATTTTTCCAAGCCGAGGGTCATAACTCAATTGTTTTGTTCGCCATAACATGACAAATCCTGAAATGAGGGCTACAAGCCCCAGAAGCGTATGAATCATGCCAATGGTGCTGAGATTTAAAAATTGTTCCATAAGTGTTTAGTTGTTATCTTCGTTTGACAGGATTTTAAAAGTAAGCCCGGCATGTTTGTTCAATCGATCTATCAATGGGTCTCCTAATAGAGTTGCAGTGGTCCAAAACCCACCTTTGGTATCAGCAGGAACATCGAATGCCAAACAAGCAGCTGCTTGTGCCATGATTTTTGCTGTTGATCCATAACCTGGATCCATGTCTCCGTAGACTTGGGCCATAATCTGTTCACCTTTTTCTGTGTTGCCGACAAACCTGAAATCGTAAAAACCATTTTTTTGATCTGCTGTCGTTGGGCCTTCACCTGGTTTGGGTAGCACGAATCGAGTCAGAAAGGCACGGATGGGCGCAATACTGATACCAGTAAAAAATGAGGCCAATCCCCAATAAATACTTTTGGCTCTGAGTTTACCTTTGAACCCATGTCCCGTCATCATACCTTCGCTGTAGGTAAAATGATCACCATAATTAGGGTTGCTCAGGGCGTTAGATCTGTGAACAATTTTTGTGTTGATTGATGACATGAAGAATGGGCCTACCCATTTTTTAAAAGTTTCGTCATATACCACCTTGATGGTTTGTTGCCTGGTCTTAAAACCATGATTTTCTGGACAAAGAGAATAGGGATTGACTAACTCACGAC
>JBPOFV010000281.1:0-3831 GCA_051252335.1 Marinicella sp.
TGAGCAGGCATTAATTCATTGAGGGTTTTGGCCAGATAAAAGGCTTCATCAGTTTGATCGAGGTTGGTTAGTTGGGGTCTATCATTGGAATAATAGCCAGCATTGTAGATTAAATAAATCACGACCAAGACGCTGTTTAATCTGTTGGGTAAATCTGATCTTTGGGGAATTTGGTAAGGAATACCCGATAACTTGATTTTTCTTTTGGCCCGTACCAGCCTCTGTGCCATGGTTGTGAGCTTCAACATTTGTGCATTAGCTATTTGTTCAGTAGTAAAGCCACAAATGGTGTTTAAAGTGAGTGCCACTTGGTTGCTGGAGTTGAGTGCAGGATGACAACAAGTGAAGATTAATTTCAAGCGTTCATCTGGGATTAACTCGTCATCCATACTTGCATTGAGTTCGTGTTGTAATTCAATCAGGTGGGTAATTTGTTGTTGCTTTAGTTTGAAATTTTGTTGTTTGCGAAAATAATCAATGGCCCGATTATAGGCCACTCGCAACAGCCAACTTTTTGGGTTGTCAGGAATTCCTGATTCGGGCCATTTGACCCATGCTTTGGTGATGGCATCTTGTAGGACATCCTCCGCCAGTCCGATATCATTAATTTGTGCGATCAAGACAGCCAACAAAGGTGTGCGCTCATTACGAACGAGATCATCGATGGTGTTCCGCAATGAGCGTGTTTGCATAACGTTGTTGTTAACTGGGTAAATTCATTATTGGCCGGATCTCTATACTGCCATAGGCCGCTGAAGGAATTTTAGCCGCATAATGTATGGCCTCATCCAAGTCTTTACAGTCCAAGAGATAGTATCCACCCAGGGCTTCTTTGGTTTCGGCAAAGGGCCCGTCAGTAATTTGGCTCTGACCTGCTCTGACCCGTACTGTGGTGGCTGTGGTGATTGATTCAAGAGGTTCGCCTCCAAGCATGAGCCCTTTGTCTTGGACCTCATCAGTAAAGGTTTGGTAATCACCTATCATTTGCATAAATTCATCGGTGCCTGGTTGTGGCCCAGCATCTTCAGCGCTGTATATCATCAGTAAATATTGCATGTTTGTACTCCTAATTATCAGTTAATGATTTTAATCAAAAGGTCAGTAAATTGCACCTTCTTAGTCTTAAGACGAACAAGGTTGAATTAATTCGACATTAAAAAAAATTAATTGACAATTGGTATGTTAATGTGTCTAAATGAAACCTAAAGGTATCATAATGGGATGTAAAGGTACGTAACTATAAGTTCAATAACATAATGGAGACATAAGATGAGTAACAATCACAGTTGTGCAGAAGCCATGGATTTAATGAATTCCAGGATTGCGATCGGTTTATTGCTGGCATCATTTACCTACGGTTTGGATGCTTCAAATTATTTGTTTGAATTTGGTGAAAACCAAGTGTTCAAATGGGTTGGGTTTTCCATCACAGTATTCTCAGCATTGTGGATCTTTAGAGCAATTGGCCCCATGTTGTGGAAAAAAATTAAAAGCAAAAGTGTCATACACCATGAGCCAGAAAGTTTCATTACTGATTCATTCCATAAATCCATCATCAGGTCATGGATATTTACCATTGCTGTATTGATGTTGCTGAAAGTATTAGAAAATTATTTTTCGAAGGTCGATTTACCGGTTGAATTTTATGTTAACGCTTTAATTTTCATTATGTTGTTTTCAGCCAGTTCTATATTTTTAGTGATGACTCATCCGAATGAAGAAGATGACCACCAAGAGGAGCTGGTTTAATGAACAATCAGCTACATAACCGCATCAGGGTTTATCGTGCTGAACATCGAATGAGCCAAAGTGATTTAGCCGCAGCCATCGGGGTATCCCGTAAAACCATCAGTACCATTGAGGTAGGTCGTTTTGTGCCATCAACTGTGATTGCATTAAAAATAGCAGCACATTTCAATGTTCAAGTTGAAGACATTTTTAGCTTACCAACATCTGCAGTTGAGAATGGTTTATGAATGTCATTACATGTAGAAGTTACGGCAACAGTTCTGTATTGAAAATAGAGCAAATGGCAGTGCCCACGCTTCAAGAAAATGAAGTTTTAATAGAGGTTAGAGCTGCTTCAGTGAACCCAGTGGACTGGAAAATTAGAAGTGGTACTTTGAAAATTAAAACTGGATTTAAGCCTCCTTTGATATTGGGATCAGACTTTTCGGGTGTGATCTCTGCAATTGGTTCACAAGTGAACGAATACCAAATTGGAGATGAAGTATGGGGCAAGTTTGATTCATTTAAAGGTGGGTCGTATGCACAATGGGTGATTGCCACCATGCAAAACATCGGTCTTAAACCTGATAATTTAGATTTTTATCAAGCAGCAGCCATGCCAAATGTGGCATTAACAGCCTATCAAGCTTTGGTGAAAGTTGGCGGTCTTAAACAGGCCCAACATGTGATGGTCAATGGTGCATCTGGTGGGGTCGGTTTAATGGCGGTGCAAATAGCCAAAGCGATGGGCTGTTATGTGACAGCCGTTTGTAGCAGCAAGAATGCTGCCAGGGTAAAATCACTGGGAGCAGATGTGGTGCTAGATTACAAGAATGATCACATCTTAGCTAATAAGAATAGCTATGATGTGTTTTTCGATTGTGTTTCCAATCAATCCTTTTTAACAGTGAGGACAACTTTAAAATCAGGTGGTACACACATCAAAACCACGCCAGATCTCATCACAGCCATTGGCACATTGTTTCGTGTGTTGAAGGTGTGTAGGCCTGCACATATCATGGTGAAACCTAATCAGGATGACCTGATACAATTAAAACAGTGGGTTGAAAATGATCAACTTAAACCTATAGTTGAACAAGTTTATCCCATGTCAGCTGTGGCTCAGGCACACCAATTCAGTGAAACAGGTCGTGTGGTAGGAAAACTTGTTTTGGCTATGAAAGGTTGATTATTTTAGAGGTTAAAATTAAACAACATTTGTGTCAAAAAAATTGATTTATCCGTAAGTTATTCTTTTATTGTCTTTGCTGTTATTATGCAAAATGTATAACTCTATAATTAGCAGTTTAAATTATTCATGGCATGAGTTAGTATGGCTATTTTCTAACAATATTTAGACATGGAAGTAATTAACAAAATCACTTTTATCATGTTATTCATGCTGTTTACTCTTACAGTTCAAGCACTTGAATTTACAGCAAAAGAATTAATCATTCTCAAAGGTAATGATACTGAGTTGAAGCCAGATGAAGGCTATTTATTTTTTCCATTCCAATCCAATACCGAATTGAAATATATTTTATTGGATCATGTTGATTCTGGTAAAAGTATTAAATTTAAAAAAATAAATAGTGGTGAAAACCATGCCATATTGAAATTAAAAGCTGGCAAATATTATTGGAAAAGAATCCGGAAAGAAATCGGTTATGCAATTTACCAAATCAGATTCGATAAACAAGACCATCAGTTTGAAATTAAACCTGGTGTGGTTAATTACACTGGTAATTGGATGTTTGATATGGAATTTAGAAACAATGGTACAGTTGGATACAGTTTATCTAATACCAATAAATTTTCTTATGAATGGTTGAACTACAAAACTCAATACAGTCATTTGGTTAAGGGTAATCCATTATCCTATACGGGTGAAGTGGAAGATAAATATCCGGAATTATTGCAAAAATTAATGGATAAATCGCCTGAAATGGATGTGCAAAGTATTAACTTACATGGATTGCCGAAGAGTAATGCGCTGTTAAATTTTTATGACACATCTGATGGCGTGGAGCAACAGTCTCAGGAATTTCCACAATTAACCACCTATGTTAAAAATAATGACCGAGCAGCTGGTGATATGAACCC
>JBPOFV010000282.1:0-3815 GCA_051252335.1 Marinicella sp.
GAATTATTCATTTGTGGAAATGAAATTGCCAATGGGTTTTCTGAGTTAAATGATCCAGAAGATCAAGCAGATCGTTTTCAACAACAGGTGGCGAATCTTGAAGCAGGTGATGATGAAGCCATGCATTTTGATGCTGACTACATTAGAGCCCTGGAATATGGCATGCCTCCAGCTGCTGGTGAAGGTATTGGTATAGACCGTTTGGTGATGTTGTTCACAGACTCTGCTTCGATTCGTGATGTATTATTATTTCCATACATGAAACCCGAGTGAAGTATGAATGACAGCCAAGGCATAAGATACGCCAGAAAAACCATAGATGCATCCTGTTTGTTGCTGTACAAAGGACATTCTTGTGTTACCTATGTTAAAAATATTTCGGCCACAGGAATTCTTATTGAGCCCATTGAAGATGAATCAATTCAAGACCTTGAAATGAATGCCATCTGTATTTTAGAAATTGTGGTTAATGACAGCTTTAACCTACATGTTTCTTCGAAAGTCACCCGTATATCTGACAATCAAATTGCTTTACATTACATTTCTATCCCAGAAGACAAACAAGTGGGTTTGTGGCAGTTACTGGGAGATCATGTGCATGAAGTGGAAACGTTTGGTTCCTGATTTATTGTTTTCAATCCTATAACGGAATGAGGCTGTCTTGTCGATTTACCTGAGTTTTATCATTACCTCTGTGCTGCTGGCTTTAACGCCTGGTCCTGATGTATTACTGGTGGTAGCCATTGCTGCCAAAGAAGGCTTTAAGCGCTCATTGCAGTTCACTTTAGGCTTAGCCAGTGGGGTTATTTTTCATACTTTATTAATCACCCTTGGAATTTCCGCCATCATCGTAGCCAGTCCTATGGCGATGCAATTAGTTGCTTGGTTTGGTGCGGGTTATTTACTCTATTTGGCTTGGTTGACTTGGGTTCATCGACATGATGAACAAAGCCAATCCCCCAAAGCCAAAATAAGAGGTTCTTATTATGTTCGTGGTGTCATCATGAACATTTCAAACCCCAAAGTATTGTTGTTTTTTCTGGCCTTATTTCCTCAGTTTGCTCAATTAAATTTACCTGGTTATCAATGGCGTATCGTGATTTTAGGTTTGATTTTCATGCTCGTTACGGTCTTTGTTTTTGGGGGCTTGGCATATTTAACCGCCAAGAGTACTCAAAACTTCATGCAAAACCATACTTTTAAAAAATGGATGGATATCATGACCATGGGTATTTTTGTAACTTTAGCAGGACTGTTGTTGTATTCAACGCTTTGATCAGCAACCATTCTGGGGGGGAACTGAGTCGAACCAACTGCAGATTTTTAGTGGAATCTCCTAAAAATTAATTTTGGCCCGTCTGAATATGCCACAATTGCTGATATCGACCTTCATTTTGAAGCAACTCATTATGTGTTCCTGACTCAATAATTTCACCACCTTCGAGCACATGAATCTGATGTGCATGCACCACAGTAGACAAGCGATGAGCGATCAAAATAATGGTTCTATTAACGGCTATTTTCTTCAGTGACTTTTGGATGGCAGCTTCAGTTTCATTGTCTACTGCCGATGTGGCTTCATCTAGGATCAAAATAGGCGGATTTTTCAATAAGGCCCGGGCCAATGCGATGCGTTGAATCTGGCCACCAGATAATTTAACCCCTTGTTCACCTACGGGCGTATGGTAGCCTTGATCTAATTTTTCAATAAACTCATGCGCTTCAGCCAATTGTGCTGCGGCTTTAACTTCAGCCTCAGTGGCTTGGTCATTGCCGTATTGAATGTTGGCAAAGATACTCGCGTTGAATAAGAAAGTTGCTTGTGATACCAAGCCTATTTGTGACCGCAAGGATTCAATGTTAATGTCACCGATGGCATGTTGATCTAATGTGATTTGCCCTATTTGAGCATGGTAATAACGCATCAACAATTTAATTAAGGTGCTTTTACCAGAGCCTGTTTGCCCAACAAATGCAACAGTTTCTCCAGCCTTGATGTTTATCTTGATGTCTTTCAGAGCCGGAACTGACTGAGACTGGTATTGGAAAGTGGTGTTACTGATTTCAATGTTGCCTGCGAGCTTAACAACTTTTGCTTGTTTATGGTCTTTGATGTGAATGGGCTCGTCCAACAAGCCGAGAATACGCCGCGCTGAAGCCATACCGCGTTCATACAAGTCCATGGTGTTAGCCAAGTCTCTAAATGGCCACAACAAGCGCTGTGTTAAGAATACCAATACCCCGTAGGCACCCACGGCCAAATCCCCATTCAAAGTATCCAACCCACCCACAATAAATGTGGCTAAAAAGCCAGTCAATATCGCCATACGGATAACGGGTGTAAAGGCAGAACTGATTTTAATGGCATCCTCATTGGCAGCTACATAGCCCATACTGATGTCTGCGATGCGTTGTTTCTCATGGGCTTCTTTGGTAAAGCTTTTGATGGTGGCAACACCAGCAATGTTGGTGTTAATGGCAGCTGCAATCTCGCCTGCTTTTTCTCTGACCAAAGCATACCTGGGCTCGGCTTTACGTTGGAAGTAAAAGGCGCCAAAAATGATCACTGGTATCGGCGTAAATGCCAATAAGGCCAACTTAGTTGAGATCAGAAAAAACACCGCTCCTACTGCTATTACAGAAGTCAGTACTTGTAATATATCATTGGCTCCGATGTTCAAAAATCGTTCCAGCTGATTGACATCATCATTCAGGATTGAAGTGAGCCGACCACTGGATTGGTTTTCAAAGAAGCGCATGTCCATTTGCTGAATATGGGCATAACAATCCACCCTGAATTGATGTTGGATTTTTTGGGCCAATTCCCGCCAATTAAGTAGGTATAAATATTGAAATATGGATTCACCAGCCCAGATTAAAAAGGTTAAAAAACCCAGTAAATATAATTGTTGAGTGGGGTCAACAATCCCAAATTTAGCGACAAATGAATCTTCCTGATTGATCACCACATCAATGGCAATCCCAATTAATATTTCAGGCGCAATATCGAACAGTTTATTGATGATTGAACAGATGCTGGCCCAAATGGCTTGTGCTTTAAAACCTTTGCCGTAAGAAAGTACTTTACTTAATGTCATGGTTGTTACTAGCTGTATTAATGTCTGGTTAATGCAATGGTTTCAATTTGATTGTCATGAAAATACTTTATTTCAATCACAGTGCCGCCATGGTGGGTAATAATACCAGTAAATCTTCTGGCATCAAGATCTGAAAATTCAAACTCAAACTTTCTTTCTAAGGAAATTTTACCCAGGCGGGTTTTGAATTTGATTTGTTTTTGTAACAAGGAATCATCTAAAAACACCCAACCTTTTTGTTGTGTTATTTGCTTGCCAGCCATTCGAGTGGCATCTAAGGCATTGACTTGGTTATACCAATAATAACCAATCAGCGCCATGATCATGATAAGTGTGAGTTCTAACATTTTATTATTGTAAGAGTTGTGAGGGAAAAAGGGTGTTTTAATCCTTTTGTTCTGAACTTTATATGCAGCTATATTCACTTAATTCAATGAAAAATCTTGAATAATCTTGAAATAACTGGCTCATTGGAATTTTTAGCTCACTGGCGTTATAATGGACAACAACTTACATCAGCCAGCATTCTTGCTGGCTTTTTAGTCAATACGACCACTGCATTCATTTAAGTATGCAGTTGGGTCGTTACCATCACACCACATGATGGCAACCGCGGTTACTAAACCGCATAGAATCACTTCATGGTGCTAAGGGGTAGTCTTGAATTAAATCAAGGCTTGGCTTTGGTGACCCTGAAGACATGATTCAGATATAACA
>JBPOFV010000283.1:0-3773 GCA_051252335.1 Marinicella sp.
GTTATATGGTGCATTGAATGTACATCTAAAATTCTTCATGGCATACCTTTCTGCTGGTATGGGTTCATCACATAAATTTGAGAGTGGGGATAATTGATTTGTATCAACATCTATAAAATAAGGTTCCACTTCAGGTTGCTGGTTAATATTCGCACCAAAGTGGTCGTCGGTATACCAACTTAAAAACACATTACAAGCTGGATATATATTGAGATCACAAACATGTTGACTTCCATTAAATTCATTGAATTTAAATTCAATGCCATGTAAATTGGCCCGTTTCTCCATCGATACTGTATTAAATTCACCACTACCAAAACTTCCATTGGTATTTATATCTCGGCTAGTTCCATTTCCAGTATCAAGTACTTGGTTATTAATCTCCAACCAAAATCGGCCGTCTCTAAAATTGTAATCGTTACTACCATAAACCTCAAAGACTCGACCTGCTTTTCCAACCCCAATTAAACTCTCAACTCCAGCAGGTGGTACTTGACCCAATGGGTTGAAACCATCGGCAATGGTTTTAACTGTGAAATTACCTGGGATGTTATCTTGAGGATCAAAATCTTCAAAATATGAAGCTCTGGGACGTAAACAACTATCATTGTCATCATAACAAACCACTGCACTTTGCACCCAGACCGGCACACCCGAAGCATCAAAATATAAATAGTGATTGGTTTCAACACCACCATCAATCCATGTAACTATTGACATATCTGCAGTACTTAAGGGTTCATAAGGATTGTCTAAACCAGTTTGCCACAAGCCCATATAATGGTCAGCATTATTTGGACCGTTGTTAGTTGTATCGATACCAGTAACGGAAAAGTCGTCAATTTCTAAAAATACATTTCCTGTCTCAAATCCTGTACATATACCAGCGTCACCTGCACATTTTCGATATGGCTTGATATTCTCAGCCACATCAATTTGATTAAACAACCCCTTGCTGTAATCAATATTCAATGCCATTGTGGCCTTGGCTCCCGAATTAACATTAAACCTTAGTTTCATGTTACCTGTATCTATGGTATTGGTAGTGAATTCTCCATTAATCAACACACGTTCATGATACATAATATCGCCTTGGTATAATTTCTCATCAGCGGCTGTATCTTGCACATATTTCAACCTCACTTCAAACCAAGTTGGTGTCCAAACAGTACCAACCATTTTATAAGAAATCCAATATCCGACTAAATCATAAGTTTCGCCATAATAACCATGATTAGCCGTTTGTCTGAGTCCATTGACCCAAAAGAAATTCCAGCCGCTGCCTCCTAAATCTGGGTGCCACCAGTGCCCAGGATTAAACAAACTGGGATCACCGCCTGAATTCAAGATATCTTGTTGTGCACTCAGTTCAAAACCAGTAATATCTGGTGGTGATACAGTAGTTGGCACTCCTGAGAAATCAATGTACTCAGCATCAGAACATCCCACACCATTCTTACATGCTTTCAACTCAAAGCCAGTACTGCCTGAATTTAAGTGTGAGCAATAAACAAATGATGACCATTGACTGCCATTCACTATGTCGGCATAGTCATATTTAACGCCATGTATAATTTCTTCGACCAAATCATAATTACTCCCATCAGCTCTTAAAGCCCATCTTTTTGACATACAATTTGCAGCTGAAGCAATATCTGGATTAGCCGTAAGCATAAAATAGTCTGGTATCACTGCACCAATTACTGTTTCATCATATGACCAATACAGTTGATCAATTTGGCTGTTATCATCAGGATTAAGCACCCAACCTATATCAGTTGGCTTTAATAAATTTGCAGTTGTAACATCGTCTCTCCAAACCGTAACATCATGTACAGATTGGCTAGAATTTAATGCAAAAGACTCAGCCTTATCTGAACAACCGTCTGGACCCTCATCATTGCGCTTACATGCTTGAATGTCATAATCATAATACCCCTTACCTAGACGGTTTAATTTCATTGGTCCTTGAATTTGATGACTGTAAAACTCCATTTCTGGTATTTGATCTTCATTCATCACCGCTAAAATGGTCTGATTATCACTTATTTTAGGTTTTTTCTCTGTAATCAGTATGTAATCAATTTCATCAATTTTGTCATTTGTATTAAATCTCCAATTTAAGCTCATTACATTTGAAGTGTTATCATAAGAAATATCAGTCCATTCAGGTACTGGCAATTCTTCATCAATAACGGGTTCGCCAACGGCAATGGTAGTTGGAGTTGAACAGCCTAATTCATTACTACATGCGACCACCGCAAATGTAGTACCAACGACATCACTACGATTCAAATTACCGGTACTCCATTGATCCTCATGATTATCTATAGGTGTAATATCTTCTCGATAAATTTCAAATGTATTATCAGCTTGAGGGAATGTTGACATTACTTGGAAGTATTGTGGCCTGCCACCTGGATTTGAACCAAATGTTCCCTCATCGTATTGATAACTAAATTGAATTTGTATGTTTTCAGGGTTTGTCGTATCCCATGAATGGCTAAATTCATGTGGCGAAGTTAATCCTTGATCGAATACATCATCTGATTTTGATGAACTACAAAAGCTGTCACTACAGGCCTCTACGGTGTAACGATCTGCATCCAAGCTATCAATAGCCTTATGATATGGGTCATTTATAGAACTGAAATAAGTGTCAATAACTGTTGGACCGTTATAGGCCACTATCTTGAAATAAGCCACTTGAGGACCACTTGTACCAATGTCTTGTGTGAAATCCCATGTTATGTATCTACGTCCTGTCAGTAAATCTTCATATACATCAATGGACTCTACCGATATCACAGCCACATCTATACTGATAGGATCGCTGTAGTCACTACAATTATCATCAGTTCTACAGGCTCGTATTTGATAGGCATAATTAAACCCTAGGGCTTGGCCAACAAACTCTTCATTGTAATTTTTATCACTCGAAACAGTATGCCACTCACCATCATTGATCTTCTCTTGTAATTGATATTTAACAACATATTCATCATAGCTAACAGCAGACCATGATACTGAATAATCACCTGTTGTACTTTCAGCCTCCAACGCGCCAAATATCGGAATTTCTAATTGCACATTCAGCTGTTCAACTTCACTGAAATCACTGTATATATTTCCGTTTACCACCCTAACTTTGTATGCATATTCATTATTCCTTTGATTTTCGAACAAGAAACTTAATTCACCACCTACATAAACTGAAACCCAATCGCCACCATTGATTGATTGTTGTAATTCATAGTTAGGATGATTACTCGCTGACCAGTTCACTTGGAAATCGCCAGTGATATTAATTTCTGATAACGATGATAGTTGAGGCACTGTATAGGAGTTATCAATACAACTGATATCACACTGTGTCTCTGTTGATTGCCAATCTCCACAGGTAAATTCTGCATTGTCTAATGAGGCACATGCTCTGATTTCAAAACTTGCTAATCCTTCATTGACACTTGGTATGGCTAAGTTTATTTCAACTGGCAGGCTTTCACCATAATCATAAGTGCTAATTGTATTGCCATTAATCCTCACTTCATATTGGACTACATGCCACAGATCATGATCTTGTTTTGACCAACTCAGTGAATAATCCACTGTAGTTTCTGGTGGTTGCTCTGGATCTTCGTATGCTTTTATGGCTGAAAACCCTTCTACCAATAATGGTTTACAAATTTTCGGTAACGGATAAAGTACTGTATGTTCCGTTAATATTTGGTTGATACTGACACTTTTTTTACCTGCTACACATTCCTCCACTG
>JBPOFV010000284.1:0-3766 GCA_051252335.1 Marinicella sp.
GGTAAACAATGTAAATACAGTTAAAAAACATGTAAAACCCAATCCTCAAATTGAAGAAAAGGGTGGTATTAAAACGCAAGAAGCTCCTATCGATGCTTCTAACGTTATGCTGTATAATCCTGCCTCCGGTAAAGGTGAAAGAGTTGGATTTAAAGTTTTAGAAAACGGCAAAAAAGTTCGTGTTTTTAAATCCAATGGTGAAGTGGTAGACGCTTAAGAGAATTATTATGGCCAGATTAGAAAAATATTATAAAGATGAAGTGGTTCCTAAACTACTTGAATCAGGCAAATTTGCCAATGTTATGGAAGTGCCTAAAATCACTAAAATCACATTGAATATGGGTGTCGGTGAAGCTTTAGGAAACAAAAAAGTATTAACACATGCAACTAGTGACATGGGGACCATTGCTGGTCAAAAACCTGTCATCACTCATGCCAAAAACTCAGTAGCGGGTTTTAAAGTGCGTGAAGGTTGGCCTATTGGTTGTAAGGTTACACTCAGACGTCACAAAATGTATGAGTTTTTAGACCGTTTAGTGAATGTTTCATTACCACGTGTAAGAGACTTCCGTGGTTTGAATCCAAAATCATTTGATGGGCGTGGTAATTACGCCATGGGTGTGAAAGAGCAAATCATTTTCCCAGAAATTGAGTATGACAAAATTGATGAGTTACGTGGTATGGATATCTGTATTACAACAACTGCAAAAAATGACGAGGAAGCTCGTATGTTGTTAGATCAATTTGATTTTCCATTCAAAGGTAGGTAATTAACATGGCTAAAGAATCAATGGTCCAACGTGACCTGAAAAGAAAAAGAATCGTTGCTAAGTATGCTGAAAAGCGAGCAGCTTTGAAAAAAATAATTGCCGACCCGAAAACCACATTTGAAGAAATGATGGAAGCTCAAGAAGCGTTACAACAATTACCAAGAAATGCATCTCCTTCAAGAATGCGTAATCGTTGTCAAATTTCAGGTAGACCGCGTGGTTATTACAATAAGTTCGGTTTAAGTAAAACAAAATTCCGTGAAGCTGCCATGCGTGGTGACATTCCTGGTTTGAAAAAAGCCAGCTGGTAAAGAGAGAATAGATTATGAGTTTAAGTGATCCAATTTCAGACATGATTTGTAGCATCAAGAATGCACAAGCTGTCAATAAGGAAAGCACAGACACACCTGCTTCTAAAGTGAAGAAAGGTATATTGTCGGTATTACAACAAGAAGGCTACATCAGATCTTTTGAAGTGGTTGAAAAGGATAACCATCCTTTCATCAAAATCAACATCAAATACTACAGAAACCAACCTGTAATTGAGATGATCAAAAGAGTTAGTAAGCCTGGTTTGAGACATTACAGTAGCAAAGATGATTTGCCACGTGTAGATGCCGGTTTTGGTACCGCCATTGTTTCAACTTCTAAAGGCATCATGACCGATAAATCAGCTCGCGCTGCTAAAATTGGTGGTGAAGTGCTTTGCGTCGTTAAGTAATCGGGAGAAAATTATGTCAAGAATAGCAAAACAACCGATTTCAATTGCATCAAACGTAGATTTTAAAATCAATGATAATGTTGTGACTATCAAAGGGCCTAAAGGTCAATTGACTATGAACATACATGCTGATGTTTCAGTTGAACAAAATGATGGCGAATTAAATGTCAAAGCCAACAAGGAAGAAATGATTTATATGGCAGGTACCATGAGATCATTGATTAATAACATGGTCGATGGTGTTACCAATGGTTTCAGTAAGAAACTGCAATTGGTTGGCGTTGGTTATCGTGTTGCCATGAAAGGTAAAGACTTGGATTTGAATTTAGGATTTTCGCACCCAGTTATATATCCAGCACGTGAAGGCATCAGTTTTGAAACGCCTTCTCAAACTGAGATTGTAGTAAACGGTGTTGATAAGCAACAAGTAGGTCAAGTAGCTGCCGAAATCAGAGCGATTAGACCACCTGAACCTTATAAAGGTAAAGGTGTTAAGTATGCTGATGAAAGACTGTACAGAAAAGAGGCCAAGAAAGCGTAATGCTTTTTTGTAAAAATTATGCATAAGAAAAATATACAAAGAATTAAGAAAGCAACCAGAACCAGATCTAAATTACGTGAGTTAGGTGTTCCTTCATTATCTGTTCATAAAACAGGTCAACACTTATACGCACAAATTTTTTCAGGTGATGGAAAATCTACTTTGGCTGCAGTATCAACCAAAGAAAAAGGATTGATTGCTGATGGCGCTTCTCGTACGAACATAGATGCTGCTAAAGCAGTGGGTACGGCAATTGCTGAAAAAGCCAAAACGGCAGGTGTTGAATCTGTTGGGTTTGATAGATCAGGTTTTATCTATCATGGAAAAATCAAAGCTTTGGCTGACGCTGCGCGTGAAGCTGGTTTGAAATTCTGATAACGGATAAGAGAAAGATTATGGCAGAAAAAGATCAAGGCGATAACTTATTAGAGCGTTTAGTAGCGGTCAATCGTGTAGCTAAAGTAGTTAAAGGTGGTAGACAATTTGGATTTGCAGCATTAACGGTGGTTGGTGATGGTAAAGGAAAAATTGGTTTCGGATATGGTAAAGCAAAAGAAGTTCCAGTGGCCATTCAAAAAGCCATGGACCAAGCTCGTAGAAACACCACAGACGTTAACTTAAAAGGTAACACTTTATGGCATGCAACTAAAGCGAAGCATTCAGGTTCACGTGTTTACATGCAACCTGCCTCAGAAGGTACCGGTGTAATTGCTGGTGGTGCGATGCGTGCTGTATTTGATGTGGTTGGAGTTGAGAACGTATTGGCGAAGTCTCAAGGTTCAAACAATCCAATTAATTTGGTCAGAGCAACCATCAAAGGTTTGCAACAAATGACTTCACCTGAAAGTATTGCTGCCAAGCGTGGCAAAACTCCTGAAGAGGTAATGGAAAATCATGGCTAAAGCAAAAAAAGTTGGTCAAGTTAAAGTGACACAAATCAGAAGCACCAACAAATCATTGGCTAATCATAAAGCCTGTGTCAAAGGTTTAGGTATCAGAAGAATGCACCACTCACGTGTGGTTGATGCAACTCCTGAAAACTTAGGAATGATTAACGCAGCTATTCACTTGTTAAAAGTTGAAGAAGTTAAGTAAGCATAGGTAAATGACTATGAAATTAAATACAATTAAACCTGCAGAAGGTTCTACAAAAGCCAGCAAACGTGTTGGTCGTGGTATCGGTTCTGGCTTAGGTAAAACTTGTGGCCGTGGCCACAAAGGTCAAAAATCTCGTTCAGGCGGCTTCCATAAAGTGGGTTTTGAAGGTGGACAATTGCCGATTCACAAAAGATTACCAAAATATGGTTTTACATCACAAATGGCAGACTCTCGTGCTGAAGTTTGTTTGTATCACTTGAACACTATTGATGCCACTGATGTTGATGTGGCTTACTTGATAGAAAATGGTTTTGTGAAAAGAGGTGTTACTAAAGTTAAAGTAATCAATACTGGCAGCATTGAAAAAGCGATCAATCTGAAAGGATTGCATGTAACTAAAGGTGCTCAAGAAGCGATTGAAAAAGCGGGTGGCAAAGTAGAATAATATGTCAAGCAGACAAGATCAAGTAGAAAAATTACTCGGTAATAAAAAAGGCTTAAGTGAACTAAAAAGCCGAATTTTATTTGTTATTGGTGCATTGATTATTTATCGAATGGGTACCTTTTTACCTGTGCCTGGAGTTAATCCAGCAGCCATGGCTGAATTGTTAAAACAAAATTCAGGTGGCCTGATAG
>JBPOFV010000285.1:0-3751 GCA_051252335.1 Marinicella sp.
GGCTTAATGTTCATGTCTTCTAAGGCACGAATCACACCGATGTGTGACATTCCTCTGGCAGATCCACTGCCTAATGCCAGTCCTATTGTGGGAGCATTCATATTGTCATTGAATTAGTAGTTGAGAATATTTTACCTGATATTTCGGCTGAAATTGTTGTCATCTTTTATCTGGTTTAAGTCACTTGCTGTTAACATATAGAACATGATTGAATCGCATGAAATACCCAACCATCAAATCAGTGCAACAGATCGAATGATGGTGGAGAGTATTGAGAACTATCAGTTCCAGCTGGTACAGTTTTCACATGCCATTCATGTTAAATTGGCTTATTGCTATTTGGTTTTACACGGCCCTCAAATTGGGTTGAAAAAAATGCAAGAAACATTAATAAAGTTTCTGGATTTTAATGGCGTAGACCGCAATAAATTTCATGTGACATTAACTCATGCATGGTTAAAAGCGGTGTGGTATTTCATGCAGAAAAGTCCAGTCATTCTGTGTGCGAAAGATTTTGTTGAGGCCAATCCAGCACTGCTTAATAAAGATTTGTTGGCCCATCATTACAGTCATGAATTGTTATTTTCTAAGCGTGCAAGGATTAAGTTTGTACAACCTGACTTAAATCCATTCCCTGATTAATCCGATTTTCTGACGGTGGAAAATACTGTGTTAACTGGCAACAATTTGATTGCGGCCATGATTCTTAGCCAGGTATAAATTCTTGTCGCTTTCCCTGATCCAATCAATACGCGACATTTTGGGTTTTAGTTTTGCTAATCCAATTGAAATGGTTGTTCTGAATCTAGGACTCAATTCAATGGTTTCAACTTCCGCCCGAATTAATTCTGCCATGTGTTTGGCTTGTTCCCATGAGACTTGTTCAAGTATGGCAATGAACTCTTCACCTCCATGGCGATAAACCACACCATGATCTCCTATAATTTGCTTAATACACAACGCAACCATGGTTAAGGCTTCATCACCATGATCATGTCCAAATTGGTCATTGATCTTTTTAAAATGATCAATATCTAAGGTTAATAAATGATTGCTTTCTATGGTTTTATGATTGCTCTCTATTATTTCATTCAGAACCGTGTTTAAGGTGTTTCGATTGTATAAACCGGTTAATGAATCAGTAATCGCCAATCGATGCAGTAAGATCTGTTGTTTATTAATTAACCGAATACTGACCGCGGTGAATAGGCTGATGAGGGTAAGTGTGGCGATGATTCGTGATGCCAAAGCCGCTTCAAAATTAACCCAAGCTAAATAAGTACACAATAAGATTGAAGCAACATTGATATATTGTGCCTGTCTTTCAGGCAATAAATAATAAAAGGCCACAATGGCAGGAAAGCTCCACAACACGCCAATGATTCCCTGATGGGTAATCGACATGTAAAAAAACAAAAAGATGGCAGGGGCCAATAAATACAACACCAGATTTGAATAATATTTTTTCCAAACCAAAACACTGAAGGTGTTGAATGAAAAGACCACAATAATGATCAATGATGCGGTTGCAACTTTCCATCGACCATTGAATAAATTGATTAGCGCAAATGGCGTTACAAACACCAAGGCCACATTTCCTAACCACATGGCCATTTTATTCAGCACACTGAATTCACTCTGCTGATATTGCAGGATTTTATTTGCTCTTTTCATCTCTCACACACTGATAGATAAACACTTCCTTATCAGTATATATGTTTTTTCATACCATATGTGTCACTTCATACAGTATTGCAGGTCAGAATGATTGTTCCTGAATCGTAAGCTCAATGCCAATGAGTAAATGATTCTAAGTGACAGGAATGGTCAGCAGAATGAGTCAAATATTTTGCATCACAAATCAGACCTTAATTCTTTAGGCAATAATTCTACGGGTAAGTTTTGGTAGCAAACAGGTCGCAAAAATCGTTGTATGGCAGTGGTGCCAACTGAGGTGGTGCCAACAAATGTGCTGGCTGGATAAGGGCCGCCGTGAACCATGCTTTCTGCCACTTCTACACCAGTAGGGTAGCCATTGGCCAAAACTCGTCCTGCTTTTTGTTCTAGTACAGGTAGCAAAGAACGGCCTAATTCAAGATCATGGCTGTCGATAAATACAGTGGCGCTTAATTGTCCTGCCAATTGTTGAGCCACAGCTAACATTTCTTGTGAATTATTGGTTCTGATGATAATGGCAAAAGGTCCAAATATTTCATCGTGCAATGATGGTTTTTCTAACCAGTTTTTGGCGCTGGTTGAAATCACATTTGGTTTGATGGCATTGGGTTTTGATTCGCTGCTAAAAACAGAGTTAACCCCATGAATGTTTTGGATGTCATGAACACCCTTGATATAAGCATTGGCTATGCCCTTGGTGAGCATTGAATTTGAATCAACTTGAGTCAATTCTTGTTGTGCTGTTTGAATAAATTCATCGCCTTCAGCACCTTGGGGTAAGATCAAGAGTCCGGGTTTGGTACAAAATTGACCTGTGCCGAGAGTTAATGAGCCAACCCAGCCACGAGCGATTTCATGGGTATTATTGGTCAAGGCTGCAGGTAAAACAAACACCGGATTCAACGAGCCCATTTCGCCATAAAATGGAATCGGTACTGGTCGCTGGTTACACAGATCAAAAAGCGCTCGGCCACCTTGTAATGAGCCGGTAAAACCAACCGCTCTGATGTCAGGATGAGCAACCAAATCTTGGGCCGCTTGGAAACCGGAATCTTGCAGTAAAGAGAAAATACCAGGGTCCATATGACACTTTTTGATGGCCGCCAATACCGCTTGTGCAATGATTTCTGAGGTGGCAGGGTGGGCAGGGTGCCCTTTTACCACCACAGGACATCCAGCTGCCAGTGCGGAAGCAGTATCGCCTCCAGCTGTGGAGAATGCCAGAGGGAAATTAGAAGCGCCAAATACCGCAACTGGACCGTAAGGTCGCATCATTTTTCTCAGTTCAGGTCGAGGCAAGGGGCTTCTTTCAGGCAAGGCCTGATCGATACTTATTTGTAAATAAGAACCTGCTTCAATGTAGTCAGCAAACATGTTGAGTTGCTGTGTAGTTCTGCCACGTTCGCCAGTGAGTCTGGCTGCTGGTAAACCAGTTTCCTGAGCACAAATTTCAGTGATATCATCGCCTCTGAGATTGATTTCGTCTGCTATGGTTCGCAGTAATTGGGCTCTGTCAGCTGAATCAGCATGGGCAAAAGTTTGAAAAGATTGAGTGGCAGCAGACACCGCTTGGTTGACCAGTTCTGATGAGGCATTGTGGATGGTGAATCCTTGTCCGTGACATGGTTTAGATACACTGGTTGAATCACCATGGGTCCATTTGCCTTTGATTAAATGTTGTCCTGTTGTCATATTGATTTCCTGCATGATTTTATTGTTGTTGTTTTTGTAAATGAATTTTTTTGAATTTCAAAGGACTCACGCCCGTGACTTTTTTAAATTGTTTGGTGAATGCACTTTGATCTGAATAACCCACAGCGAACGCAATGTCTAAAACGGAGAGCTTAGTTTCTAGTAATTTTTGACTGGCTTGAGAAATCCTGGTTTTTATCAACCATTTGCCTGCGGGTAAGCCAAATGTCAGTTTCATTCGTCGATCCAACTGATAATGTGACATCTTGGCAACTTGAGCCATCTCAGTAATGGTTGGGTTGTTTTCTAAATTATCTTCAATGAATTTTTTAATTGAAGAATGGGGAGGAAGCATTCAATCGCAAGATATTTATGCTAAAAC
>JBPOFV010000286.1:0-3717 GCA_051252335.1 Marinicella sp.
GAGCAGTAAAGATCAACAAGAAATTTGTCTCAGTTGTCATGCAGTCAACCAATCTGACAATTCTGCTGATATTTCAATTCCCGCACAAGAGAATTGTCTGACATGTCATCAACAAGACAGTAAAAACAGTGTTGAATTACCATGTATCAGCTGTCATGTATTCCACTTCAACAATGATTGATTTGCTTTTTAACAAAAAATGGGTTATTTATATTTATATTCCGGCGAACTAAACCGCCGAATCAATTGCAGTTTAAGCTGTTAAATAAGGGAGATAACATGGGGTTTTTCATGAATGCGAATGTAACTATTGCATTGATGTTGAGCGCCTGTGATAATTTTGACTTTATCCCTTTTGTGTCTAAGGCTTTAAGAATTTACTTAACCACGGCATCACTCGAGACGGTCAAACAAAACCATCTTCATCATCATGACCCAAGCCGTTTAATGGGAAATCCAAATGTCTCCCTTTAAACACAATTACAGGCACCACAAACATACGCTTAAATCACTCGGATTAAGTTTGGGATTGATGACGTTTCTTGTCTATTTACCTGTTTCACCGGTAAAGTCACAAGAGTTGGAAAATTGTCAGGATGAGAATTCAACGGGTGAATCAACACGAAAAAAAAGGCGACGCCCAGGTGGTGTTAATCGTGATTGTAAGCGCAAGGTAATAGAAGTTAATACCGAGACCGGCGAGGTTAATATCGTTGAACAACATGAGGAACAAAAGCCCAGAACTTTCTTACCAAGAAAATTCTCAACCACAGCTAAACCCAAAATTGAACAGTTCAAAGCACTCACTCCTATCCCAGATCGATGGAGGATTGTTGACTCATTGGGATATCAAAATCGTTGGTATGACCCATACAATCAAAATGTACTCAAAGCAGACAAACCTATCAATTCTGATGACTGGTTTTTTAACTTGGATGTCATTTCAGATACCGTATACGAAAGCCAAGAACGATCAACAGAAAATAGGCAAACTGGACTTGCAGGATCCTCGGCATCAAACGACATGGGTTTTAGGCATCATGATTTCTTCAACCAAAACTTGGCTGTGGGGATGGTATATTATCAAGGTAATACCACATTCAAGCCACCCAACTTTCAATTTCGCTTCATGCCTGTGTTGAATTACAATGATTCAACAGCCAGACACAATCGCTCAAACAGTCATATTGGGATTCAAACACTGTATATTGAAAAATACCTCAGAGACGTTTCAAGTAATTATGACTTTGATAGCATAAGAATTGGCATTCAGCCAATGACCAGTGATTTTCGAGGGTTCGTCCTGTTAGATTCACCTTTCGGTGTTCGGCTTTTTGGCACCCGAAATAATTATAAATACCAATACAACATAGGCATGTTTCGCCGACTGCAGAAAAAGCAAGTCAGTGGACTAAATGAAGCCAACTTATCGTTTCGGGATGACGATGTTTTCATGGCAAACTTGTATTTACAAGACAAACCCAAATCCGGCATAACATCTCAAGTTTCACTTATCCATAACCGAAACAGGGATACTGATTTTTCCACAACATCTAGATCTTATGATGTCACATACTTGGGCTTAGGTGCGGATGGACATTGGGGCCGGTTGAATTTATCCACCACCGCCTATTACGCCTTTGGACGTGAATCAGTTAGGACAGATGAACCGTACAGATCAGACATCAGCGCTTACTTTCTGGCTTCTGAACTTTCTGTTGATTTTGATTGGCTGCGATTCAGCGCCTCTTTCTTATATGCATCAGGTGACGATGATCCTTTTGACAAAAAGTCCAATGGTTTTGATGCGATAGATGAAAACCCACTTTTTGCTGGTGGCGACAGCAGTTATTGGATTCGTCAAACCAATGTCCTCTCCACCGCGACTGAACATATTGCGCTTTCATCTCGAAATGGTCTTTTGAATTCATTACGCCATAATGGCATAAACAGCCAATCTAACTTTTCAAACCCAGGAACAGCACTCATTGGATTGGGGGCTGAGTTTGAATTATTACCTGAATTAAGTTTAACCATGAATGCCAATTATTTACGTTTGAATGAAACCGCACCTTTCACTACCATCAGACCAGATTCAGTTACCAGTAAAAACTTAGGTGTTGATGTGTCAATTGCGGCAGTTTATCGACCTTTTAATTCACAAAACATGGTATTTCGTTTGTCCTATGCCAAGTTATTTGCAGGCAATGGATTTCGACAGTTAATGGGTGCAGGTAATCCTGATGCTTTATTACTCAATGTTATACTGACTTATTAATGATGATGCACTTGTTACTTGGATTCACAAATGAACAATAGATTCGTAATCACATACATCTTACTTGGATTTATGGCTATACCCTTTATCACCCTGGCGAAAAGCGAACAATCCGGTGTTGAAAGAATCTACCCACATTACCCTGCAGCCCCTAAAACACAGAATGAACAGTCAGTATTGGCTAAAAGTGCTGGCTGTCAAAGCTGCCACATCAACACAGATGAAAAGACCATGCATCAAACACCAGCCATAAAATTAGGCTGTACAGATTGTCATGGTGGTGATCCAGAAATCCATTTAACTGAAGGCGTGACAAAAGGAGATATGGCCTTTCAAGAAACCTTAGAACGTGCGCATGTTTTGCCGCTTTTCCCTGAACAATGGCGATTTCCATCAAGTGCTAATCCGCCAAGATCTTATACCCTGTTGAATAAAGAAAGCCCTGAGTTTATCCGGTTTGTCAATCCTTCAGATTACCGTGTCGCGAGAGAAGCTTGTGGTGCTTGTCATTTATCCACCATTCTTGCGGCTGAAAGTTCTCTGATGGCAACTTCCGCAATGCTGTGGGGCGGTGCCTCTTACAACAATGGCATCTTACCTTTTAAAAACTACATACTGGGTGAAGCTTACACCCGCACAGGTGAACCTGCTAAATTAACAGCACCCATACATCCCACTCCAGAAATGGTCAAACAAGGCATATTGCCTGAATTGAATCCGCTTCCTGCATGGGAGACTGTTAAACCTGGAGATGTATTTCGAGCCTTTGAAGAAGGCGGACGAATAAACAGTCACCTGTTCCCGGAAGTGGGCTTACCCAATGTTTCAGGCCAAATGCAAAAACTAGACAAACCAGGCAAACCAGATTTGAAACAATCCAATCGCGGACCTGGAACCGGCAGTAGGGTCTCAATTCCTGTCCTTAATATCACCAAAACCCGATTGAATGATCCTCACACTTGGTTTTTAGGGACCAATGATCAACCTGGCGACTATCGCAGTTCCGGTTGTGCCAGCTGCCATGTGGTATACGCCAATGATCGCGATCCCAGACATGCTGGCCAGTATGCAGCATTTGGACATACAGGGAAATCTCAATCTAAGGATGACAACATTGATAAAACGCAAAGTGGTCATCCGTTAAAACACCAATTTACACGAGCCATACCTACCAGTCAGTGCATGAGTTGTCATATGCACCAACCTAACATGTTCATGAATACTTTCTTGGGCTATACCATGTGGGATTATGAATCAGACGCCCCCTTTATGTGGCCAGAGAAACAAAGTTATCCCACAGAAGAACAAAAACGAGTTGTCTTAGACAGAAACCCAGAAGGAGCATCCCCTCGAGGTAAGTGGGCTGATGTTGATTTTTTACAGCAAGTTTCTGAGCTAAATCCAAAACTTAACGACACACAATTCGCTGATTATCATGG
>JBPOFV010000287.1:0-3711 GCA_051252335.1 Marinicella sp.
CCTTGCTCAATTAATAATGCAAGACAATATAGAGAGAACAACATGTTGAAATATTCAATACTACTATTAATGATGGTGACCCAATTAGTTATGGCGGATGATGAAAACAGTTATTTAAAAGCAGCAAAAAAAGTAGGCGATCATGTATGGATTGGAGCTCAACCTACTGCACAAGATTTTGATGAGTTGGCTGCAGAAGAAATTGGTGCGGTCATCAGCACCCGCACAATGGCTGAAATGAAGCAGTTAGATTTCAATGAAGTTGAACAAGCATCAAAATTTAACATGACTTACGATTTGTTAGAAATTGGCAAGGGCCATGCATATTCGCCTGCCAAACTAGAAGAGTTCAATGCATTGATGACAGCAAATAAAGACAAAAAAATGGTTTTACATTGTCGTTCAGGACATCGAGCCAGTCAGTTATATGCAGCCTGGCTAATAAAATACCAAGGTAAATCTGATGCAGAGGCATTGCAAGCCATTGGTTCGGATGAAACTGAGTTGAATGATTCAGTTACGGCCTTATTGGGAAAATAGACAGCTGTTCACTGAGCGATGTCGAAGTGAGAATCAATTCAGCAGTTGATAGTTAGTATTGACTTCGGCTCCGCTCAGTCAGCGTGACTTCAAGCTCAGTTAGTATTTACTTCGGCTTCGCTCAGTCAGCGACATGACTTCGGTTTAGTCAGCGACAGGACTACGGTTCAGTCAACGACAAGACTTCGGCTCCGCTCAGTCAGCGACATGACTTCGGTTTAGTCAGCGACAGGACTACGGTTCAGTCAACGACAAGACTTCGGCTCCGCTCAGTCAGCGACAAGACTTCGGCTCCGCTCAGTCAACGACAAGACTTCGGCTCCGCTCAGTCAGCGACAAGACTTCGGCTCCGCTCAGTCAGCGACAGGACTTCGGTTCAGTCAGCGACAGGACTACGGTTCAGTCAACGACAAGACTACGGCTCCGCTCACTGAGCGAAGCCGAAGTGCACATAAGTTTATAATTCCTGTATCAAGTAAAGGCTGCGTGGGTAAAACAGTGGACAGTTTATTGCCAAGCCTTATAATGTCTGCTTGTTTTTTATAATCTAAAGGAATCGGTCTTATCACCATGAAAGTTATCACTCGTTTTGCCCCAAGTCCAACTGGTTATCTGCATGTAGGCGGTGCCAGAACTGCGCTGTTTTCTTATTTATATGCCCGTCACCATGGTGGCCAATTTGAATTGCGTATAGAGGATACGGATACAGAAAGGTCAACTCAAGAATCAGTAGATGCGATATTTGAGGGCATGAATTGGTTGGGATTAGAGCATGATTCAGAAGTTAAATACCAAAGTAAAAATTTGTCGCGTTATCATGTGAAAATTGATCAACTGTTAGAAAATGGGCAAGCATACTACTGTGATTGTTCTAAAGAGCGTATTGATAAAATCCGTGAACAACAAATGAAAAGCGGTGAAAAGCCGCGATATGATGGTAAATGCCGCGATCTTGGTTTGGCTAAATCAGATGAAACCATCATCCGATTCAAAACCCCACAATCCGGTGAGGTATTATTTAATGACCATGTGCGTGGTGAAATAACTGTGGCCAATGCGGAATTGGATGACTTGGTGATTGCGCGTGCTGATGGAATGCCTACTTACAATTTCAGTGTGGTGGTAGATGATGCTGATATGGGCATCACGCATGTGATTCGTGGTGATGACCACATCAATAATACCCCGCGCCAAATTAATATTTATCAAGCACTCGGTGAGTCGGTACCTGAATTTGCCCATGTGCCAATGATTTTGGGTGATGATGGTGCGCGTCTTTCAAAACGCCATGGTGCTGTCAGTGTCATGCAATACTCAGAAGATGGTTATCTACCAGAAGCTGTATTAAATTACCTGGTACGACTTGGGTGGTCAAATGGTGACCAAGAATTGTTCAGTAAAGATGAAATGGTTAAATTATTCGACCTTGCTGGAGTGAACAAAGCACCCAGTGCCTTCAATACCACTAAATTGAATTGGATCAATCAACAATACATGCAACAAGCCGATTCAGCACGCTTGGCTGATTTACTTAAACAACGTTTAGCTGTCTTGAATGTTAATGTGAGCGAGACTGTTGATTTATCAGCCGTCGTTGATATGTTTAAAGACCGTGCACATACCATCAATGAACTGGCGGATATGGGCTTATTCTTGTTGCAGCCCTTATCAGGCTACGATGAAAAAGCTGAGAAGAAAGCCTTCAAAGAATCCGCCATTGAACCACTTAAAGCAGTCATTGAGAAATGTCAGGCAATCTCTGATTGGGCTGGTGCCGATTTGCATCAATTAATCGCCGATGTTGTTGAAGAACTTGAAGTCGGTTTTGGCAAAGTAGGGATGCCGGTTCGCCTGGCTTTATCCGGCCAAGCCCAAGGTCCAGCCAATGATGTGATCATGCAAGTATTGGGCCAACAAGAAAGTATCAATCGTTTAGAACTTGCGCTGGAATATTTAAACCAAAAATTCAGTTGATGGTTTGATGAAATATGACCAACAGTAGGCGCCATATGCGAGGCAGTTGTCATTGCAAAGCAGTTCAGTTTGAGTTTGAAAGCGCTCCAATAAAAATTGGCTTGCAATGTAATTGTTCAGTCTGTATTCGCAAGAACGCCATCATGTCTGAACACTATATAGATCGAGATAAATTCAATTTATTAACAGGTCTAAATGCCTTATCGATTTATCACTGGGGCGATAAAGACGTCAATCATTACTTTTGCAAAGTTTGTGGTATATATCCATTCCATGATTCAATCCATGAACCAGGCAAATACCGCATTAATTTGGGCTGTGTACACGAATTAAATCCAAGAGAGTTAGAGGTGGTTCAGTTTGATGGAAAACATGAACTTTAGTTATTGATTTTTTTACCTGAGATAAGAGGGCGCTCAGTGTCTATCAAGAGCAGCTTATTCGAAAACGCATAGACTCATGTGAATTTCTAATTATTAAAGTAAGCCTCAATTTGACAGGTATGTCAATTTATAGACGTAAATTAGGTGTTCTAGGTCAGTTGTTTTATCAATCAACTTTATGCTCGAGAGGCGATTGGCACAGAGCTTTTATTGCCACCATTTTCTTTTGTAACCACGGGTTTTTTTCAATTTTTTCAGCAGTCATCTGTTCAGCAAATATTATGTCAGGGCTCATTTTATAAAGTTTGTAAGTCCCATTTAAAAACAAACAGGCAGCCACAAGCATAATGATTGTAATGATGATGGGTGTTATTTTTGTAGGCCGAGTTCGATTAATATATAAATTGATTAAATCGATCAGAATCCAAATAATGCACAACAGATAAATCAACATAAAGGCAGAGAATATCGAAAAGCCTGTGGTGTGTTCGTTCAACCAGAAATTGTCATATCCAATGCAATTCAGCGCCGGGATTGTGCCAAAAAAGAATATCAAACGGAACAAGATAACACTGGTAAGCAAAACGATAAAGACGGTCCAATTCGTTGGCTTATGTTGACTTCTTAATCCTTTAAGTTTACTCATATCTAATTATAAGTATGGGGTTATTCAGCTCAATATCAATGAATTTTCCAGTAAGAACTTATTTATTCAAACATTTTCCATGAGCACATTTTGAACACTTTTTGTGTTTTTTGGTGTATTAATTTGATCAAGTTTCAATATGTTGGCCAGAGTTTAAATTACTGATAA
>JBPOFV010000288.1:0-3705 GCA_051252335.1 Marinicella sp.
ACACTGACACCTGGTTTTAAAGTAAATGTACTTAATTCATCATTGTCTATTTGTGAACCGCCTTCATCTGGGTAATAAGTTCCTGCCGCAACCCAGATTTCAGTGTTTTCCAATGCCACTGCCAAGGCATCTTGTAAAGTCAAGAATGCAGAGTCCCAAGTAAGCCCATCATTTAAGCCGGTATCCACGGCATTTGAGTCCACATGATAACGAGCTTCGCCCACAACTGTTAATACCACATCATTTCCACTGCCACCAACATATGAAATGCTGAATAAATAACCACCAAGCTCAAACAGCGCACCTTCTGGTAAGCCATTAAAGGTACCTGATACAGCTTGTTCAGCGAAAACAGGGATGATGGTGAAATCATCACCTATATTGGGTTCAAAGTTAAGCGTCAAATCTAAATGACTGCCACCCATCAAATCAAAGTCAAGATTTAAAGTCTCAACCGATAAGCGATCAAAGGCAGAATCAGCTGTGCCATCCAATTCTAAAGCTAATGTGGAACCTGTATTCATTCTAGTTTCGAATACAAATAATTCTCCAGGGCTGGTGCCTGGTGAAATAACAGAACCAGTTGCTGCCACCAATACACACTGACAAACACCATTGCCTGCAATGGTTTGGCCATTTGATAAATTAAAGTTACCACCGGCACCATCACCCATGCTGCCAATATCGGATAAAGTTATTGATTGTGCTGCTGGAAACGGGTTGCCTGTTGAGTTATTGTCAAGCGCAAAACCGCCATTGATAAAGACATTTCCAGTCATACTGGTGGTGGTTAAATTTCCCATCACCCCAGTACCGGTTTTTATTAAATCACCGGACCCTGAAATGTCAGTATTGAAAAAGCCAAAGTTATCGGTATCCAAAGCCAGATCAAAGGTGTCTAAATGAACTGTACTAACGGCATTAAAGACATTAGCTGTTAATACAATGTCTTCGAGTATGGTTACAGGACTGTTGAATATCATGTTGTCGGCAACAGTAATTGAGCTGGTTTCCAGAACAATATTGGCTTGGGCAGTTACATTCAGATCCAATAATGCAAAACCATTGTCACCCACTTCACCCAGTATGATTGAATCTCTGGCAGAGTTCACCTGTAATGCATCAAGGCCGGCCGTGGCCCCTCGTATCCAATTATCATTGGCGATTCTGATGTCATCATTGGTTGAGCTATTAATTAATGACAACAACTGTGAAGGTGGGTCAATGATCATATCCAAGTCCCACTGCTGTCTGCCATTGGTTCTGAACAGATCCATATTCAACAAGGCAGTTGAGCCGAATGAATTAAAAATTCTGAAATCATTCAACGCTGTGACTGATCCAACATCGGCATTGAATATGATGTCGGTAGAAAGAACTTGGCTCAATATGAATTCTTGATTGCCATTTATGGTGTTATTGAAAATAATTTGACCGCCCGAACCACTGATATGAGTGGTTCTTTCCAAAGTCATCGGGTCATTGAACTCACGTATGCCAGTGACGGTAATATTGGGTGTGTTTACTTCACCATTGGTGTTTGCAAATACCAATGTTCCAACTGCATCGGTGATTAATGCAGTTAAGGCTGTGTTTACGCCGATTGTGCCAGAAAATCGTGTCTCAAAAGGGCTGTTGATGGTCAAACCAGCAGCACCATCCACTGTACCCAAATTGACATCAACATTATCGCCTTCAATAGTTAAATCACCCAGCAGGGTAAGGGTTGCTAAGCTGCTGTTAAACGGATCATTTTCAGAGGTCATGGTGATACCGCCGACCACATCTGCAATGATCAATTCAGAACTTGCTTCCATTACAAATTCATTCAATATCGCAGTGTCTGTGTTTAATGTAACCACATGACCTGTTTTAATTGTAACGAATGTGTCGTTTCCAGGAATGATTCCACCACAATTTGTCCATGTGCTGACATCTTCCCATGCACCGGATTGAGTTGAATCACAACTGAACCCACCAGCCCATGTGGCTTGATTGAATAAACATGTGAATAACAGCATGAACCGAATTACTGAAGTCATAAAATACCTTTAATTTAATTGATTTTGTCCGAAACTGAAAAATCATTTCAGGACATAGTAACGCGATATTTTACTGTATATCACCTATATAATCAGGTGACTCAAACTGACAACACTGAAAACCATGAAGTTTTCAGTGCTTTTATCAAAAACTATTATTCTTGCTATTCAAATCCATCTTTAAAAATCAAATCAATAAACCCCACCAATGTTGGTGCAGACAGTTCAGATGTATTTCCTTCGTCATCAGTTGCGGTTAATCTTAAATAGCCGCCAGTAACGCCATCAGGAATATCAAAACTGATAATAGCTGTCGATTGAGGGGTGTCATAGATGGCACCAGCCATGAAAAACTCGCCTTGCCCATTTTCATTCTCATCAAAATACGCATCAATTTGTAATGGATAAGTGGCATTGAGGTTAGTGGCATCAACAGAAAACTCAACATCTGCAAATAAAGCACCAAATACATTGATCAAATTGGTGGATATGACATCTGGATGGTTCATTAATTTATTGGTGCCAGCATCAGCATCATCTAGATCATTTGGATTGAGACCATCTGGATCAAAGTCGCCCGCTATTACTATCTCAATGGCTGTTGCTAAATTATTTATAAAGCTATTGCCACGTATTTTATTGCCGGAAGATGCATTATTCGTAATAAATACACCCTCACTATTATATGAAAATAAATTCCCTTCACCTGGATTGCTTCCGCCAATATGAATATCGTATCCTTGTATGATATCTACTCCACCAAACGTATTACCTAAGTTGGCTGTTCCTGTAGCATCTGTTCCCACATAATTTCCTAATATATGGATATTATTACTGCCATCACCAATGGTGATTCCAGCGCTATTAGTACTGATGATATTAGGATTCAATGTGGTGCCATCTTGTAAGGAGCCAACATAGTTGTCAAATGCTTCACCGCCAAAAAAAGAGATGCCAGAAAATTCATTCCCCAAGGGTGACATACCATCTTTTTGAGTTCCTATATAGTTACCTAAGACGGCATTGTTAGAAGGTAAAGTATCTGCTGTCGAACATGGGAATCCAGCATAAAACTGAATACCATCAATGGCCTGATTTGCAATTAAGTTGCCATCAGCAGCAAATACACCGCCGATTACATTGTCATTACTTTGACAACCAATAATGACGCCATTAGCTGTATTGGAACCCGATCCGGCGGTACCTGTTTCATTGGTGCCGATGAAGTTGCATTGAATGGCGTTTTGGTCACTGTCAATAATGGCTATGTTATTAAAGAAATTTCTGACATTAAGACCTTTGATGGTCGATCCATCAGAACCTTCAACTAAACGTAAGCCGATATCTGATGAATTACCTTGCACGACTATCCCATATTGTCCTCTATCAGAAATAGCAGTATCACAGATGGTTTCACTCCCTGGCTGCGTGGTGCCATCAATTAATAATGGTGCAATAATATCTGGTAATGAACCATTGTTAATGATGTCAATATCAATCACACATGAACCACCCACACAATCTGCGGCTGGTATATCAAAATGAATGTGTTTAATTGCGGTAAATTGATTAGATTCTTGTATTGCAGCGCGTAAAGTACATTCCGCATCGGAACCCACTAGATTCCCTGTGTCACAAACACCATTCAAAGCCAGATCTGAAG
>JBPOFV010000289.1:0-3703 GCA_051252335.1 Marinicella sp.
CGAAAAAAATCACACCGCCTAATTTCGTCGGTGAGGAATCCTTGCGCAAAAACTGGAACACCCCCGTTATGATGTCTACACACAACAAAGATATTTTGTACTTTGCCGGGCATAAGGTCTACCGAAGCATGAACAAAGGTGATGATTGGACGGTTATCAGTGGTGATTTGACTGAATCAGAAAATCGAGGTGATGTTCCATTTGCAACGATTACCAGCCTGTCTGAATCGGATCTGAAATTTGGATTGGTTTGGGCCGGTACAGATGATGGTTTAGTTTGGGTCACAGATGATGGCGGAAACCAATGGCAAAACGTCAGTAAAAACTTACCGAAAAGTAAATCACTCAAAGGTAAATGGGTCAGTCGTATTGTGGCTTCACCACACAACGAAAAAAGCGCCTGGCTGGCCTTCAATAACTACCGCAATGATGACATCCAACCCTATTTATATAAAACCGATAATCTGGGCAAAAAATGGCAAAACATGAGCCAGGGTTTACCCAATGAAACCATCAATGTAGTCAAAGAAGATCCCAAAAACAAACATATTGTGTATGTGGGTACGGACAAAGGGATTTATGTTTCATTAAATCAAGGTAAAGACTGGGATATGTTAGGTGATCAACTGCCGACAGTGCCGGTGCATGATTTGATCGTTCATCCCAGAGAAAATGAATTGGTGTTAGGGACCCATGGACGCAGTGTATTTGTTGCCGATGTCAGTCCTATACAAGAATTGAATGATGAGATTGAAGCAGCTGATTTACATATTTATCCCATCAAAGAGATCAAAGAAAATGGCCGCTGGGACAGCAAACCGTTCCGTTGGAATTACACCGATGACATAGAATCGACGCTGCCAATTAATATTTGGTCCAAACAGGCTGGCCCTGCTGAAATCAGTATCACCGGCGCCGATGGCGAGTCTGTGTATCAAACTACCACCATGATGATGTCTGCGGGGCTGAACCAGTGGATATGGGATTATAAAGTTGATGTGGATATGGCGATCAAGGCCGAGGCGGCAGCCAATGAAGCCCTGCAATTAAAGGCTGAAGAAGCCGTTGCTGAAGATGAAGGGGTTGTTGCGCCCAAGACCTTGAATAATTCACAAATACCTTATGCCGAGTCTCATCGTTTGGGTCATCCCAGTTACATTGAACCAGGAAGCTACCAACTGCTGGTTAAACAAGGGGAACAAGAACATCGCATTGATTTCAGCGTTAAATAAATGCAATGAATGAACCCTTACACAAGCCAGCATTTTGGCCAAACATGCTGGCTTGGATCACTTATGGGCTGTGCTATTTATTGGCACACTTGCCCAGACGTTGGTTGTTGGCTTTGGGCCGCGGTTTAGGCTGGCTGTTCAAGCATTTATTCAAATCCAGAAGACGAGTTATCAACAAAAACATTGAAAGTTGTTTTCCTGAATTAAGTGCACTAGAGCAACAACAACTGATCGCTCAAAATTACCGAGAAACAGGTATGATGGTGAGTCAAACCTTGCGGACTTTTTTCAATCGTTCACCCATTCCTTTTGCCCAGTTAAAAATTGATGGAAAACAACATCTAGAAAGTGCTTTGGCTGCCAATCGTGGTGTGCTGTTGGTCTCTGGACATTTCACTGCATTGGACGTGGGAGGACGTGCTTTATGCGAACAATTTCCAGTAGCAGGTGTTTATCGGCCACATAAAAATCCAGTCCAAGAATATGTTGTTAAAAAAGCCCGGTTGCAATATGCACAAAAAATGTTCAGTCGAGATGAGCTCAAAGGAATAGTCAAACACCTCAAAACCGGTGGTGTGGTGTGGTATGCACCGGACCAAGATTACCGGCGTGGACACTCTGTGTTTGCTGATTTTTTTGGTATTCCTGCATCCACCATAACGGCAACGCACCAATTGGCCAGGATCGCGGGTTGTGCTGTGATGACTTATTCAGTGAAAAGAATCGATCATCACCCTTATTATGAATTGCTCATTTCACCGCCATTGGAAGATTTTCCAAGCAAGGATGTTCAAACAGACACCCAAAAGATTAACTCAAGCATTGAGCAGATGGTGAAACAAGCTCCGGAACAATACCTTTGGTTGCACAAACGGTTTAAAACCAGGCCAACCGATGGTGAACGGTTCTATTGATTTTTCCATCAAGTAACCCCATTCATGCCATTTAATCCAACAAATTAAATGAAAATACCTCACTTAGATCCTGATTATGCGCGAGCCAGAAGGTTGCAATGGCCCCGTGCTTTTCGCATAAGTGTGTTTTTCTTGTTGGTTATCTGGGCTTGTTTTTTGTTGGCACAAATGTTGCCTTTAACTCAATTTGGTACCAAACCGCGAAGTATTGAAGGCTTACTGGGTATTTTTACCATGCCATTTATTCACAGTGGCTGGCCACACTTGATTGACAACAGTTTGCCCATGTTTTTAGCCATGGTGGCCTTGTTTGGCAATTATCCCAAGGTGGCCTCGAAGGTGACTTTTTTTAGCATCATATTAACCGGTACTTTGGTCTGGTTATTTGGTCGAGAAGTAAACCACATTGGGTCTAGCGGACTGTTTTATGCGCTTTTGAGCTACTTATTCGTCAGTGGTTTCTTAAAAAAAGACATTCAGTCCATCGGTATTTCAATCGCCATTGCTTTTATGTATGGCTCCATGATTTGGGGTATTTTTCCAGGACAGGCTGGTATTTCATGGGAGTCGCATATGTTTGGTTTTTTGACAGGTGTGTTTCTGGCATATAACACCAAAGACATTGATCGACCTGTTCTTAAGGATTGGCGTTTAGATGAGGGGCTCGAGGAGTATAACGACTGAGGCTAGATTCCTATGTTCGATTATTTAGCACTGGCACATAGGATACAAAACGGCGTTTCAGGGATGGCTTTCAGACGTTCAGTCTGAATCAGCTTTCCACAGACCACACAGGTACCATAACTGCCATTTTCTATCCGCATCAAAGCTTTGTTAATTTGAGACAATTCGATTTGTGCCCCTTGATCTAAAGCCTGAACCACTTCATCGTTTTCAGTTTCCACAGCCTGTTCTGCAAAATCTGCACTGACAGGATCAGTGCGGTGCAAATGTCGTTGTGTGTTAGTCAACAAATCTTGCAAACGTTGTTGTTCTTGTAGAAGCTGCCCTTTTAAGCCATCAATTAATTTGGATTCCATAGTCATGCCCATCAATATTGGTCTTTTAAATAACGAATGAGGTCTGTACTGGTAACCATGCCTACCAAATGATTGTTGTTGTTTGTCACTGGTAGAGAATGGAAATCGCCATCAGCCAACAAATTTACCGCATCTCGAACAGACTGATTTTCATTCAAGGTGGTTAATTCTTGCGACATGATTTCGGTGATCTTAAATTGTTGATCAATGACATAAGCCAAGCTTTGTTGGTCAAAGCCTTGTAGATTGAAATTTAATTGCATCATGTCGGTAAAACTGACCATGCCAACCAGCTCGTCGGTGTTAAGAACGGGTACATGATGAACCTCCGCTTGACTCATGATTTGATAAATATCACTTAAATTTTGACCTTGTTGAACGGTTTGTACCTGAGTGCTCATGATATGTTTTATGGATTCGTTTTTTCTCATCATCGATCGCAATAATTAATAACTAAAGTCTAGCATTGTGTCATAGGCTTAATAATTGACTAATGTCAAATTGTGGTGAATTTATG
>JBPOFV010000290.1:0-3701 GCA_051252335.1 Marinicella sp.
ACGCCAAGTGCAATTTGTTCGTACTTTGTATCTTGAAAGTGCCGCATCGCGGAACTTAGCAAAAATGACAGGCCCAGCAGTTGTTAACATTGTAGCCAGGGACAATGCCGAAGAAATTACTGACAATGCAAACACACCAAATAACGACTTAAATCGCTTTTTCGGGTTACCCAGTCAACCACAAAATCGAGACAGGGTGTCAGGTGGGTCTGGATTTATCATTGCCGAGGATGGATTGATTTTAACCAATCGCCATGTGATTGAAGGTGCTGATAAAATCATTGTCACTCTACTTGACCGCCGAGAATTTGAAGCAGAACTGATTGGTGAAGATGAAGCCAGTGACATTGCAGTTTTGAAAATTGATGGTAAAAACCTTCCCAAGTTAAATGTAGGTTCTACAGATGATCTAGAAATTGGTGAATGGGTCATGGCCATTGGTTCGCCATTGAGTTTTGAAAATTCAGTCACCAAAGGCATCGTAAGTGCAAAGGGCCGTCAAATTGGTTCACAGCAATATGTTCCTTATATTCAATCAGATGTTCCGATCAATCGTGGCAACTCAGGTGGGCCGTTAATTAATTTAAAAGGTGAAGTGGTTGGTATCAATACATTAATATTCTCAAATACAGGTGGTTATATGGGAATTTCATTTTCAGTCCCTATTGATGTGGCTATGAATGTGGCTGAACAATTAAAGACCAATGGGTTTGTGAAGCGTGGTTTATTAGGCGTTGGTATTGATAATGTCAACCAAGCCATGGCTGATTACTTGGGTATGGAAAAACCAATGGGTGCTTTGGTCAATCAAGTTTCAGCTGGTAGTTCAGCTGAAAAAGCCGGTGTACTTGTTGGCGATGTCATCATCAGTTTTAATGGCAAGGCCATTAAGACACGACAGTCATTACCACCAGTGGTTGGTACTGTAATGCCAGATACTGAAGTCAACTTAAAAGTCTTCAGGGATGGTAAAGTGAAACAATTAACTGCGGTACTTGGGATATTGCCAGATAATTTAAATGCCAATGCAAACAACTTAGAAGATTCAGGCATTACAGCAGGCATAGGATTCTCAGTCAGCATGTTATCGGCTCAGGATAAAGAACGCACAGGTGAAACTGAAGGCGTCATTGTTACTGACATCACTGAAAAAGATGTGGAGCGTGCAAATTTAAGAGTGGGTGATGTCATTAAACGGATTGGTAAAAAGGACATCAGTGGGTTGACTGACTTCAGTGAAGCGATAGAAGAATTAGATGATGATGAGACTTTGGTATTGTTAGTCAAACAAGGACCTGCGAATACCTTTATAGTGATTGAACGATAAGCGTTATCAGTATAAAATACCCCACAAATCCCATGACCTCATGGGATTTGTTGTTTTTGCAAGCTCATAATTAATGATTATCATCAGGATTCAATGAAAAATATTCGAAATTTCTCCATCATCGCCCACATAGATCATGGCAAATCCACGCTTGCAGACCGCTTTATACAAGTTTGTGGCGGATTAACAGAACGTGAGATGGATAAACAAGTTTTAGACAGCATGGATATCGAAAGAGAACGTGGTATTACCATTAAATCTCAAGCTGTTTGTTTAGAATTCACTGCAAAATCTGGAGATGTTTATCAATACAACTTGATTGATACCCCAGGGCATGTGGATTTTTCATATGAAGTCTCCAGATCGTTAGCTGCTTGCGAAGGTGCTTTGTTGGTGGTTGATGCGGCTCAAGGCGTAGAGGCTCAATCTGTGGCTAATTGCTATACTGCAATTGAGATGGGACTTGAAGTGATCCCAGTTATCAATAAAATTGATTTGCCTTCAGCTGATATAGAGCGGGTCAAGAAGGAGATTGAAGAAATTATAGGTATTGATGCTTCAGATGCATTATTGGTATCAGCGAAAACTGGCCAGGGCATCAATACAGTATTAGAAGCCATTGCAGAACTAATTCCAGCTCCCACCGGATCGCCTGAAAAACCTTTGCAAGCATCTATCATTGACTCATGGTTTGACAATTACTTAGGTGTTGTTTCATTGATTCGTATATTTAATGGGGAATTAGTGGTTAAAGATAAAGTCCAAATCATGTCATTAAAAACCGATCAATTGGTTGAGGGTTTGGGAAAATTCACGCCAAAGAGATCGCCAAGAACTGAATTAAAGTGTGGTGAAGTTGGTTATTTGAGTGCTTCGATTAAAGATGTGCATGGTGCACCTGTAGGGGACACCATTACATTGACTAAAAATCCAGCTGCTGAACCACTTGCAGGGTTTATGGAGTCACAGCCCAGAGTATTTGCTGGTCTATTTCCAACGTCTGCTGAAGATTTTCAGGATTTACGAGAAGCGCTAGAAAAGCTACGATTAAATGATGCCTCATTAACTTTTGAACCAGAATCATCCACCGCTTTAGGGTTTGGCTTCAGGTGTGGGTTTTTGGGTATGCTACACATGGAAGTTGTGCAAGAACGCATTGAACGTGAATTTGATATTGATTTAGTCACGACTGCTCCAACTGTTGTTTATGAAATGATCGATAAAACAGGTCAGCAAGTTATGTTGGATAACCCCGCTGATTTACCAGCTATGTTTGAGGAAATCAGAGAGCCAATCATCACAGCTAATATTTTATTGCCTCATGACTATGTGGGTCCTGTTATTAGTTTGTGTATCGAAAAACGGGGGGTTCAAAAAAACATGCAGTACTTAGGCAATCAAGTTCAATTGTCTTTTGAATTACCTTTAAGTGAAGTGGTTTTGGACTTTTTTGATCGATTAAAATCAGTGAGTCGTGGATATGCATCTTTTGAATATGAATTCAGCCACTACATGGCGGGCCCATTCATTAGGTTAGATGTGTTAATTAATGGTGAACGAGTAGACGCCCTTTCTATATTGACACATCGTGAAAATGCACAAAGAAGAGGAAGAGATTTAACAGATAGGCTTAAAGAATTAATTCCTCGACAAATGTTTGATGTGGCTATTCAGGCCGCCATTGGCTCTCAAGTTATTGCCCGAACAACGGTTAAAGCCTTACGCAAAAATGTAACTGCAAAATGTTATGGTGGTGATGCTTCAAGAAAGAAAAAACTGCTGGAAAAACAAAAAGCCGGCAAAAAACGAATGAAACAAATTGGTCGAGTTGAAGTGCCTCAAGAAGCCTTCTTGGCCGTATTGAAAGTGGACAATTAGAGGATTATTACACGTGAATGAAATACATTTTGATTTTGAAGCATTTTTAACCATAGCCAGTGCAATCACATTGGTGTGTTGGTTAATTGGTAAAATAAAATACAAAGGTAAAGAACCAGAGTCTAAAGGCATCATCACGTGGATGATCTCATTTGGGTATTCATTTTTTCCGGTATTTATTTTTGTTTTGGTGGTGAGAACGTTTGTTTTTGAACCATTCAGAATCCCCTCAGGATCAATGATGCCAACTTTATTAACCGGAGATTTCATTTATGTGAATAAATTTTCATACGGATTAAAGTTACCAGTCTTCCATGACACTTTCATAGAAATTGGACATCCTGAACGAGGCGATGTTGTGGTGTTTCGATACCCACCAAATCAGAAAGATGATTACATCAAGCGGGTTATTGGATTGCCGGGCGATGAAATTTATTATGATGCAAGTCGCAAGCAAGTTTACCTCAATGGTGAACCAGTTAAGCAAGAGTTAGAT
>JBPOFV010000291.1:0-3696 GCA_051252335.1 Marinicella sp.
ACATTGGCTTTGATAATGGAAAAGTCGCTGCCTTGAATATCTTGGATGGTTCTGTCTTGTGGCAACAAAATGTGATCAACAGTCAGGGTAAAACTGAAATTGATCGTATTGCAGATATTGATGGTGATATTGATGTGGTTGCAACTGACCTATACATTTCAAGTGCTGCAGATAAGACCATGTCCGTCGCAACTGAATCTGGAAGGCCTTTATGGAGCCAAAATATTGGTTCTGTGACAGGAGTTACCGTTTCTAGACGTTCACTTTATTTGTCGGATAACCAATCTGTGGTTCACCAACTTAACAGAACAGATGGATCAAGAGGTTGGACACAAGATCAATTACTCAATCGAAATATTACCAAACCCAGTTTTTATTTGGGTGATTTAGTGGTTGGAGATTTTGAAGGATATGTTCATATACTTGATGGTGTCACAGGTGACATTATCAACCGCACACGAGTGGGTGATCAATCTTTTTATCATGCACCAGTGGTTATAGGTGATGTCATATATGCATATAATTATGACGGCACACTTACCTCCTTGCAATTCACAAAATAGAGTCAACGTGGCCAAATTATGACACCGATCATCGCCATAGTTGGCCGCCCAAATGTAGGTAAATCAACACTTTTCAATGCCTTAACTAATACCCGAGATGCCTTGGTAGCTGATATGCCAGGCTTAACTCGAGATCGCCAGTATGGCGAATTGGAATTAGAAGATTATCAAACCACTTTGATTGACACAGGTGGCATGTTAGGTGATGAAGGTGAATTAACCGAGTTGATGGACCAACAGATCATTCAGGCCATTGAAGAAGCTCATTTGGTGATGTTTGTGGTAAGTGCAAGAGATGGCTTAGTAGGTGATGATGAGAGAATTTTAGAAAGAATTAGAATGGCAGCTAAGCCCATTTTACTTTTGGTTAATAAAGCGGAAGGTCAAGTCAATGAAATGGCGCTGGCTGAATTCTACCAATTGGGGGTTATTGAGTTAATGGCTGTTAGCTCTGCACACCGCAAAGGTTTGGCCGAATTGAAAATATATCTCAATGAGTATTTCAATGCCAATGAAGCACAATTTCAGACAGAAACCATTGAGGATCATGGCCCAAAGATTGCAATTATTGGCCGACCTAATGTTGGAAAATCGACCTTGGTCAATCGTTTATTACGGGAAGATCGAGTGCTGGCTTATGACATGCCAGGCACCACCCGAGACAGCATCAGTTTACCTTTGATTTGGGATGATTTACCTTATACCTTGATTGATACGGCAGGTGTTAGAAGGCGATCTAAAATTGGAGAAGGCATAGAGAAATTCAGCATTTTAAAAACCATAGAATCGATTAAATTATCTCAAATATGTGTGATGATGATGGATGCAACCGAAGGCATCACTGATCAAGATTTACATTTACTTGGATTGGCTGTGTACCATGCTAAGCCAGTTATTTTAGTGATTAATAAATGGGATCACTTGACTGAAGAACACAGGAATTACGTCAAAGAAAAAATTAATTTGAAAATGCAGGCTTTTGAATGGGTTCCATTGCTTTACATTTCAGCCCTCCATGGTTCTGGGTTACGTATATTAATGGAACGAATTGATTTGTTGATGGATAAAGCTGACCAAGAATTATCTGCCAACAAATTAACCAATGTATTAACAGAAGCTTATAAAGCACATCAGCCTCCATTGGTTCAAGGTTTAAGTTCTCAATTAAAATTCGCCCATTCAGGCGGAATACACCCCATGCGTATTGTCATTCATGGAAAACGAACCACTAAATTGCCAGATTCATATAAAAGGTATTTAGAAAATACCTTCAGAAAAGCGTTTGAGTTAAAAGGTGTTCCTATCATAATGCAATTCAGGGACGGTAAAAATCCATACAAAGATAAAGCCGGAGCCACGAAAAAATTTCCATCAAGGCGAAAAAAAGCGCATAATCAACCCAAGCATAAACATTGAATTTAAACCGCTTCATTTAATACAATCAGACGCATGACATATGCCAAGTCAATAAGCCACAGTCAAGCCTTAAAGATGATAATCAACGAGGCTGAACAACTGATGCTACTTCATGAAACAATATCTGTAGAGCATGCTCTCGGCCGAGTCATTGCCACAGATGTGCGCGCACCAATCGATGTGCCAGCGTTTGATTGTAGTCGCATGGATGGTTATGCCATTAATTTACAACAACTACAATCACAAGCAAAAGAGGAAAATTCTGAGCATGATTATGTGATTGGTGTTGGTTCACCCATTCACGCTCAAGAACAACTTACCGAATCACTTTGTGCTGGTAAGGCGCTGCCAATTATGACTGGAGGCATGTTGCCAACTGATGCGACTGCGATCTTAATCAAAGAACATGCCACCATTAAAGATGGACAACTGCTGTTCACAAACTGTCCAAAGAATGGTGCATACATACGCAGACGTGGCTCGGATTTAAAAGCAGGGCAGGTCGTGATCAAAGCCCATACAAAATTATGTGCAGCGAGCTTGGGCTTGTTGTCTTCCTTGGGCCTGGCGTCGGTCCAGGTATTGAAACAGCCTAAAGTAGCTTTGATGATGACAGGTGATGAACTTGTGGCACCAGGTAAAACATGTAAGCTTGGACAAGTTTTTGATGCCAATGCCATCATGTTGCAACAAATGTTGATCCAAATGGGCTGTCACGTTACTTTATTAAATCCCCTGAAAGATTCAATACCTGTTGTAAATAAACGACTTAACCAGTTAATAGCTGAGAATTATCAAATGATCATATCAGTTGGTGGAGTGTCTATGGGGGACAAGGATTGTATGACTCAATCATTGGCATTACACGGTGATATGATTTTTCACAAGATCAAAGTTAAACCTGGTTTTCCTATGTTGTTTGGGCGATTGAACGATGCCTTGTTTTATGGTTTGCCGGGTAACCCAGTTTCAGCCTATACCACGCTGTGCCAATATGTTTTTCCAGCCATTAAAACGCTGTTAAACCAAGTTAAACAACTCAGTTCAGTGAGGGCAAAACTGAATCATGAAATCAAAAATGATCACATGAGAAGAGAGTATTTACGTGGCTTTTATGATGTGGATAGCGGTGGTATGGCTCAAGTTTCAGTTTGTGGTGGCCAGCAATCAAGCCGAATCGGATCATTGGCACAAGCCAATTGTTTTATCGTCATCAACGAGGCACAACATGACTTGCGTGCTGGAGATGATGTTCAAATTCAACCATTTACCCAATTTCAGTGTTAACCCTATGCATGATGTGATTGAAATCAGTCAACTATGTAAAACCCCAAGTCATGCTTTGATTGATGTCAGAGATTTCAGTGCTTGGTTAAAAGGGGTGCCGATAGGTGCTAAAACACTGTCACCTGAACAATTGTTAAGCCAGGCAGCATCGCTGGCAGAAAAAAATCAGAAAATCTATGTGATTTGTTACAAAGGGCAATTGTCGCAAAGCTTATGCCTGCAATTATCTGATGACTTCGATAACAAATTTGTGTCGGTATCGGGTGGGTTTGAAGCTTGGCAACATGCCAAGTTGCCGGTTGAAACTCCATTGTTAGAGTTGCAAGAATTTCGATATGAACGTCAAATTAAATTACCTGGATTCGGTCAATCAGCGCAAAATAAACTTAAGCAGTCTCATGTTTTGGTGGTGGGAGCTGGAGGACTTGGT
>JBPOFV010000292.1:0-3696 GCA_051252335.1 Marinicella sp.
CAATTAGTTCATACCTTAAATGGCTCTGGATTGGCTGTTGGCAGAACATTAATTGCAGTGATGGAAAACCATCAAAATGCCGATGGCAGCATCACTGTTCCTCAGGTTTTACAGAAATACATGAATGGTAAAACAACAATTAATCTGGCATAGATAAAAATAGATTATTTGTTATGCTTAAATTGTTTGATATAATCAATCAAAGTTTAACCGGTTTAAATATATGAAATTACATTTTCCTCATGGCGATCATGCAGATGTTGAATTGCAAGATGGTAAGTACACCATAGGTAGTTCTCCAAATGCCAATATCAGTATAGAGAACAAAGGATTGGGTGGTATTCACGCCACACTCAGCATTGAAGACAATGATTGTGAAGTGATGATTGACAATGAGGCTCGACTGATTTCAGTTAATGGTAAATTGGTAAAAGGTTCAAAAGAAGTCCGAGAAGGTGATTTGTTGATTGCAGCTCAAGTGCACATGAAAGTCATGTCTTCGGATGAAGAGAAAGAAGAAGAGGATGACAATCGCACACGTGTCAGAATGGCCCTACCAAAATTTATTTTAAGGGGTGTATCAGGTGCATACTTTGGAAAAACTTATCCATTACGTGGAGCCACCATAATAGGCAGGCATTCAGAATGCCATATTTGTGTCAATGCGGATGGGATATCCAGAAAGCACGTTCAAATTGATGCAGAGGCCGATGGTTTGGTGGTAACCGATCTAGGTTCCTCTAATGGTACCTTTGTTAATGGTGAAAAAGTTGAGCGTTCAGAATTGAAAGTGGGTGATGAATTAAAATTGGATAACATCAGATTTTTAGTTCAAACACCTGGTATGACTGATCCGGCTTTGGATGCTGCGTCAAAAAGCAACAACACAACGACCAGACCATCACAAAAGTTCAGTCCTGAAGTGACCGAGAAAAGTAACAGTGGTGTGAAATGGCTGGTTACATTAATTGTCTTAGGTGGTGCAGTGGCAGCAGCCTGGCAAATGGGTTACCTTGATGGCTTAATTGGCTAAGTTAATTCAGTAGTTTTATTGTAAGAAACGGGTTTATTAACCCGTTTTTTTTACCTCAAATTAAAATCAAACTGTTTGGTTTTTTTGGCGTTTTGTAAACAAGTTCCAGTAGAAGCTGTTAACCGTGTTAGCGGTATTTCGCCATTGACTTGTTCAGGTGCAGAATCAAACTCGAATAGACCAGATATTCAATCATAAATAGTTATACTACCTTGGCCCCAAAGGGTTAATTCAGGGGTGCCTGATTCAACAAAACCACCTCCGGAAGTTGCATATATATTGAAGGTTGCTGAATCATCAACTACATCACCCTGAAAACTAAACCAGCGTTGCTGTCCTCCTGATTGTTCATAGGTATACCAAAAGCCAGCTATTTTGCTGCCATCATCTAATATTTCGAAATTGATTCCTTGGCCACTGTTTTCAGGCCAATACCATGATCCATTAAAATCAGATGTGATTTCAATGCCTTGTTTACCCGTTTCAAATGCCAACAACAAATTTTCTGTAAGAACCGTTCCTATTCCAGGGCCTTCATAGAAGAAATCTTCAGCTGTTGAGACAATCACAGTCTGATACTCAGGAAAAACCATGATGTATTGTCGGCCATAGCCATTGGCGTAATAAATGTCTACTGGCCTTTGATTGGTATCGGTCAGTCTTACCACCCACCACTGGTAGCCATAACCTGAATGCGGCGTAGTGAATACATCGGCATCTGTTGTGTCATCGCTGTATTTTTCAATGGATAAATTAATCCATTCTTCTGATAACAAGCGTTCACCCTGCCAGATGCCATTGAGCCGGTACAATTCACCGATTTTAGCCATGTCATAAGGTTTTAACCATAATCCAAATCCCAAGGGTTCGGTGCCATGTGGAAATGTGGATATACCTTGGCCTTGAATGCCGCCACCACTGATTAATTCCCAATGGGTGTCAGTGATATCAAGGGGTTGAAATAATTCATTGATTGCGAAATCATACACATCTTGGCCAGTTCTATTTTCTAGTATGGGACTCATGATTGAAGAATGACCGGTGCTGTAGGTGAAGTTTTGGTCAGGAAGTTGAGCAATAGGCCATTGTAGGGTGCTTCTGTACCAATCTGCAGTGTTCAGAATTTGTGTTATGGGATTAAAAGGTGTGCCAAAATCAGTGCTCCATTCATCCCAATTGTAACCGTGTCTTTGAGTTAATAAATCATGTAAAGTGATTAAGTTGGCTTGCTGAATATTTGGAATGTTTTCATACTGTGGCAAGTATGTCATGATTGAAGTTTCAAGATTGATGTCAGCACCTTGATACTTGGCAATGCCTAACAAAGTTGCCCCAACGCTTTTGGTAACTGAGTAGACCGGACGTTTTTCACCACTGTTGGCAAAATATTTTTCCGTAACTAATTGACCCTCTTTGATGATAAGCAATGAACGTATATTGCCCACAGAACCTGATTCAATTTGACTGATAGCCGCATTAATATGAGCTGCATTCAGATTAATATCTTCAGGCTCAGCCACAGGCCACTCAAAGGCCTGAACTGCTGAAGAGATGAGCATACCTATGATGAACAACATATTTCGCATACAGTTACACCTAAATGAAATTCATTTTAACAAACTACAGTTGGTTATTGAGCCTATCAGAAGTCATTTTTTTCTTACAGCAAAATACCAATAAACCAAGTGTTTAAGCTTGAGCTGGTAGGTGGTCCATTTTTTCAGCAGTGATGATCTGGTTACGCCCATTGGCTTTGGCCTGATACATGGCCCGATCAGCGCGTTCAATACACATCATGATTGTTTCATTGTCTTGTTTTTTAGCTATGCCAAAGCTACAAGTGACATTTTCAACTGGTTTGATATTCAATTTTTTCAATTGAACACTGATGTCTTGACACAATCTACGGGTTTCCAATTCATCCGTTTGCTGGCACATGATAATGAATTCTTCGCCGCCCCATCGAACCAAAATATGTTGTTCTGAGAGCATGGCTTTGATACAAGTGGCAATCGATTTCAACACCATATCGCCTTGTGTGTGGCCATAAATGTCATTAATCAATTTAAAATGATCGATGTCAAAGAACACCATGCAGATGGGCATTTGTTGATCAAAATTGTTGCTCTTTTGGTCAATGACCTGATTGAAATAATGCCTGTTGAATACTTGAGTCAATAAGTCATGATGAGTCAAAAATAATAATTCTTGGTTAGATTTTGTGAGTTCGGCTTTGAGAGAGGTGAGCTCATGATTTTGTTTGGTTAATTTTATATTCAATTTTCTGATCACTAAATGATACAAAATACCAGCCAAGAAAATGATGCTGAAGATCAAAATAACATTTTTTGTTAATGCATAATTGGTGTTGTCAATAAAAGTGATGTTGTTCCAGTTTTTATGCATGGTAATGCGTTCAGTTTCACTGATTTGATCAATGAATTGGTTGATTGCCTGTAACAATGCAGTATTGTTTTTAGTTACTCCAACTCGCAATAGATCTTCTGGGCCGGCCCAACCAGCTATTTTTACTTCATTGAAACCATTGGCTTGGATGTAATTGTTGACAGATAGCATGCTTCCAATAAAAACATCAACTTCGCCATCTAAAACTGCCAAAATGCCAGCCATTTCATCTGCCACTTCGACATAGTTAACCTTTG